>NZ_CEYNSH010000041.1:0-13026 GCF_982872775.1 Psychrosphaera sp.
CGGGGGACCTGCGGATTAACAGTCCGTCGCTCTAACCAACTGAGCTAAGGGGGAATCACGAAGTAAGCACTGGTGTGCTCAACAACGGGGCGCAATGTTAATTAGACCAAGGGGACCTGTCAACTACATTTTGTCTTCAAAACTCAGATTTTTAACTGTTTGTACAAAGTGTAAACAATATGAGGTTTTTTGCTCAATTACTGTGCAAGTGGCGATCCGTTTTCGTTCTTATACATTAAAGATCTTTTCTCAACGATCCTAATTGTACGAATATCAAGGGATGTAGCTTGTTATCCACTGATTCTGTGGATAACTCTGTGGGTGATATTGTAATACAATCCGCTAGGCCAATAAATTCGGGTGTCAATACTTACAAATGAAAAAAATGTCAATTTTTGACAATTTCAATTAAAACAATGGTTTATGTAAAAAATATGTATTTTTTAAGTTCTTGGTTTGATTTTTAATCAGGTCTTTAAGGGATTGCCCCAAGGCTGTGCACAAAAGCAGTATTTTTTGATTAAAAAGTGAAAATATTGGTTGAAAAATAGAAAATTTAGAATCTAATGTTAATAAAATTTAAGAATGATCAAAAAAGTCCAAATTGTAGGGTGAACCCTGTCTAAACATTCATTAGAATATGGCCATCTTTTCCTTATGTGACCTTTTTCATGTCTAAGTCTCAAGATTTATTAACAGCACCTATTGCGCCGACCCTATCTAAGATGACAAAACAAGTGCTGTTCGGCATGGTCATGTTAATGTCTTTCAATCTTATAGATACCTATTTTATTGGTTTGTTAGGAACAGAGCCGCTAGCCGCGATTAGCTTTACATTTCCTGTGACCTTTACAGTGATTAGTTTAGCCATTGGATTGGGAATCGGAACTTCCGCTATCATCGCAAAGGCTAATGGCAGCGGTAATAAAAGTGAAGCTAAAAATGACGGTCAAGGTGCATTGATCATGGGGTTCACCATGGTGCTTGTATTGGCGAGTATCATGTATTCATTAACTGATATGATTTTTACGGCTTTAGGAGCGGGCAAAGAAACGCTGCCATTGATCCATGAATACATGGACATCTGGTATGTCGGTTCTGTGTTCTTGATGTTACCTATGATAGGTAATGCAATATTGAGAGCCAACGGCGATGCCAAAACACCGAGTATGTTAATGGCTGGAACTGGACTAATTAATGCTGTTCTCGATCCTATTTTGATATTTGGCTTCGGACCAGTACCCGCGATGGGTATTGCGGGGGCGGCATTAGCAAGTGTGATTTCCTGGGGCGTCGGCCTTGTGGTCATCATTTACGTTTTGGCAGTCAAACGCGGACTCATTGCCACTCACGTTATTCCCTTAAAAGAGCTAATAACAATAAGTCGAAAAATATTAACAATAGGACTACCTGCAGCTGGTGCCAATATGCTTACCCCAATTGCTATGGCGATTTTGACTGCGATGATAGCTGTGCATGGCACTGCTGCTGTTGCCGGGTTTGGAGTAGGGTCTCGTATTGAAAGTATTGCCAGTATGGTTGTGCTCGCCCTTTCTATGACATTGCCGCCGTTTGTTTCGCAAAATTATGGCGCAAATCAATGGGGACGTGTGGAAGAAGCCTTTAAAAAGGTGATCAAGTTTATTTTGATTTGGCAGTTTGCGGTTTATGTCCTACTTGTTGCCGTCGCCCACTATATTGCGTTGGCATTCAGCAAAGAAGACCCTGAAGTTTTGAATGTTATCAAGTTGTTCATTTATATCATGCCGTTAGGTTATGGATTGCAGGGGATTATTATTCTTGCTAACTCATCATTCAATGCGATTCACAAACCTATGCAAGCGCTGGTGTTAAGTATTATTCGATTATTTATTTTCTATTTACCATGTGCCTATATTGGTAATGTTATGTTTGGACTAACTGGATTATTTATTGGGTGTTTGGTTGGTAACGTGTTTACCGCTTTGATCTCCTACCAGTGGTTTATGCGTACCGTAGTCCAATCAAAGACGATGCAATCAGATGCAGTGGAGTCAAAAAATGCAGAAGCTTGAGCGACCGTTCGAACTTAAAAGCCAATATAAGCCGAGTGGAGATCAGCCAACCGCGATTCAAAAACTTGTAGATGGGTTAAATGATGGTTTAGCTTATCAGACATTGTTAGGCGCAACGGGAACGGGTAAAACGTTTACGATGGCGAATGTTATTCAACAAGTATCGCGCCCAACGTTGATCATGGCTCATAACAAGACCTTAGCCGCTCAGCTTTATGGTGAAATGAAAGAGTTTTTTCCAAATAATGCTGTCGAGTACTTCGTTTCGTATTACGATTATTACCAGCCAGAAGCTTACGTTGCATCTACCGACACGTTCATAGAAAAAGACGCTTCTATAAATGAACATATAGAACAAATGCGTCTGTCAGCCACTAAAGCACTGATGGAGCGCAGAGATGTAATTATTATTGCTTCTGTTTCGGCTATTTATGGTTTGGGCGATCCTGAGTCGTATATGAAGATGTTATTACACCTTCGTGAGGGTGACATCGTTGATCAACGTCAAATTCTATTGCGACTGGCTGAGCTACAATACACCCGTAATGACGTGGACTTTCAACGCGGTTGTTATCGAGTGCGTGGTGATGTCATCGACATTTTTCCGGCGGATTCTGACAAGCTTGCGATTCGGGTCGAACTATTTGATGAAGAGATTGAACGCATTACCGAATTTGATCCATTAACAGGAGCACTTGAGCGCAAAATTACTCGTGCGACAGTCTTCCCAAAAACACACTACGTGACACCTCGGGAGAAAATTTTAAAAGCGGTTGACCACATCAAAGATGAGTTACGAGAGCGTAAAAAACAGCTAAAAGACGCCAACAAATTGATTGAAGAACAACGTATCAGTCAACGTACTTTGTTTGATATCGAAATGATGCAGGAGTTGGGCTATTGCTCGGGCATCGAGAACTACTCTCGTTATTTATCTAATCGTGATCCAGGTGAAGCGCCACCGACTTTAATTGATTACTTTCCGAGTGATGGTTTGCTTATCATAGATGAGTCGCATGTGACCGTGTCGCAAATCGGCGCTATGTACAAAGGGGACAGGTCTAGAAAGTCAAACCTGGTTGAATATGGCTTTAGATTGCCCTCAGCCATGGATAATCGACCGTTGCAGTTCCATGAATTCGAGCGCTTGGCACCTCAAACCATATATGTTTCAGCAACACCTGGTAATCACGAGTTGGAGCAATCAGGAGATGAAATCGCCGAGCAGGTTGTGCGACCTACTGGTCTATTAGACCCTGAAATAGAAGTCAGGCCAATTGCGACTCAAGTCGATGACTTGATGTCAGAAATTCAAAAGCGTGTTCAAGTCGATGAGCGTGTGTTAGTCACGACTTTGACCAAGCGGATGGCAGAAGACTTAACCGATTATCTGTCGGATCACGATATTAAAGTAAGATACCTTCACAGCGACATTGATACGGTCGAACGAATCGAAATTATTCGAGATTTACGTGCGGGTAAGTTTGATGTCCTTGTGGGTATCAACCTACTACGAGAAGGCTTGGATATGCCAGAAGTCTCACTCGTTGCCATTCTTGATGCGGATAAAGAAGGCTTCTTACGTTCTGACCGTTCGCTTATTCAGACTATCGGTCGAGCGGCACGTAACGTTAGAGGCCGAGCGATTTTGTATGCCGATAGAATAACGAAGTCGATGCGTCGAGCCATTGATGAAACGGAACGACGTCGTGAAAAGCAAATTGCTTACAATGAAAAGCACGGTATTACACCAACCGCATTGAATAAGAAGATCACAGACATCATGGATGTCGGTGAAGCGGACAAACCAGCAAACGCAGCTCAGCGAATCTTGTTAAAAGAGGGCCTGGCTGAGTATGCGAAGAAGTCACCGATTGAGATCAGTAAAGAGATCAAAGAGCTAGAAGCTAAAATGCTGCAATATGCAAAAGATCTTGAGTTTGAAAAAGCAGCAGAGCTGAGAGACCAAGTCCAAAAGCTACAAGAGCAGCTGATTAAAAATAGCTAGTTATAGCCTTTGGCCAACGGCAAGCCGAAATACAAGATGACAAAACATAAAAAACAGCGCGGGTGGTAAATCCCAGCGCTGTTTTTTATGGCTTTATATAAAGCGTTTGTTATTGCTTTAGCAAGGTTTGCAAAGAGGGAAGCGTTACAGCTCGTCTTCCCATAAAATTACATTACCTTTTAACATCTCGATACGAGGTGCGTATTTCTCGTGTAACACATGACGTTTGATTTTAAGTGTCGGTGTTAGGATGTCATTCTCTGGTGTCCACGGCTCATCAACCACTACGACTGCACCAATCTTCTCATGACTTTCCAAATGACCGTTTACGTCTTTTAATGTCTCTTCAAGAGACTTTTTAACTTGAGGTCGTGGCATCACAGACGCACCTTCAGAAAGCTGTACAAGCGCTACTGGAGCGGCCATACCAGAACCTAAAACACATAGCAGTTCTATGTGTGGGTCTTGCGCCATGCGCTTTTCAATTGGCACCGGTGATACAAACTTACCTTTTGCGGTTTTAAAGTTGTCTTTTACGCGACCAATGATACGAACCGAACCGTCGGCTTCCTGACGAGCAAGGTCACCCGTTTTAAAGAAGCCATCTTCATCAAAGGCCTCAGCGGTTGCTTCGTCATTTTTGTAATAACCCGTAAATAGGCCACCACTTTTGAATAGCAACTCATCATTGTCTGCAATCTTGATATCACAGCCCGGTAACACTCGGCCAATCGTACCGATGGCTTCTTGGCGGAATGGGAAGTTACCAATTGCGTAAATACAGTTTTCTGTCATGCCCCAGGCTTCACAAATATTGATACCGATTTTTTGGTACCAATGAATAAGCGCCGGAGAAATCGGTGCAGAGCCTGATGCGGCGATTTGTGCGTGTTCTAAGCCCAATGCCTTTTGAATTTTCTTTTTAATAAGACCAGATACGATTGGCACTTTTAATAAAAACTCAAGCTTTTTGTGACCAAGTTTATCGATGATGTTCTTTTGGAAAAGGCTCCACAGACGAGGAACGGAGAAAAATACCGTTGGTTTGGCGTAATTTAAATCTTCTACAAAGTGCTCGAGCGATTCGGTGAAATAAATCGTCATATTGCTGTGGAAAGCGGCACCTTCAACTAAACAACGCTCTGTAATATGGGCTAGTGGTAAGTAGGACAAGAAGCGCGTTTTGGAGTCAAAATTCAATACATCTACAATTTTATTATTTGCCCAATTGTAAGCTTGAAACTTTATCATCGCGCCTTTTGGGTTACCCGTACTACCAGAGGTGTAAATAATAGACATTAATTCGTCCATCGTCGGATAGTGTTCGGCAATAGGTGCACCTAGTGATTGAAGCTGCTCCCAACTGTGTTGGCACGGAACCGTGTCATATCCCATTCCTAAACGAATAAGGTTACCAGGAACGCCTTTGTCAGCCATGTCATTATTGTCGAGTTTACCGACAAATACCGCTTTAGATTCGGAGTGCGTCAAAACATATTGAATGGTATCGGCATTGGCAGAAGGGTAGATAGGAACGCTGACCATGCCGGCGCGCATGATTGCTAAATCAGCAATGAACCATTCTGCGCAGTTTTTCGCAAGAATAGCGACCTTGTCACCTTTTTGCAGGCCTAAGTGATGTAAGCTTGCTGCAACACCCTCTACTTGCTGTTTGATTTCCGCCCAAGTATGCGTTTCGATTTGGCGATTTTTTGGTTGGTGTAAAAATACTTTATCAGGGGTTTGCGCAACCCAATGTTCCAACCAATGAATCGGACTCATTACAGATACGTCCATTCCGATTTCCTTTTATTGTTATTAGTTTGACGTTTACTTAGTGTTGATATTTAAAATACTTATCCGTCCATTATGTATAAAAATTCTGGACTTAGCCAACCTATTTGTAGCGAAAGTTGGTTTAATTGCCGATAAGTAAGGCTGTTTTTAGCCAAAAAAAAGGCCAACTCATCGTTGACCTTAATTTTAAGTGCTCTCATTTTTTTAATGAGAAACCTTGTTATAAGCTTACATCGCACGCATACCAGGCTGTGCTCCTTCGTGTGGCTCAAGGATCCACAAGTCACTGCCGCCAGGGCCTGCAGCTAAAATCATGCCTTCAGACATTCCAAAGCGCATCTTACGAGGCTTAAGGTTTGCAACAACAACCGTTAGTTTGCCAACTAATTCCTCTGGATTAGGGTAGGCTGCTTTGATACCCGCAAAGATTTGACGCGTTTCGCCACCCAAGTCCAATTGGAACTTAAGTAGTTTGTCTGCGCCTTCAACATGCTCGGCTGAAATAATCTTAGCGATACGTAAGTCGACCTTAGCAAAGTCACCAAATTCAATTTCATCGGCAATAGGTTCGTCGGCTAAAGGACCCGTGACTACTGGTTTTGCTTCTTCAGCGGCTTGTAGGCTTTCCTTTGAGTCTTCAACCATGTTTGCAACCTTATCCATATCTACACGCTGCATAAGCGCTTTAAACTTATTAATATCGTGATTTAGAAGTGGCGAATCGATGCCATCAAATGTTAACTCGTCATTTAAGAAGGCTTCCACTTCTTTGGCCATTGCCGGAAGAATTGGTTTTAAGTAAGTCATCAGAATACGGAACAAGTTGATGCCCATAGAGCAAACGTCGTGGGTTTGCTGTTGAAGATTTTCGTCTTTAACTGATACCCACGGTGCCTTGTCATCGATGTATTTGTTGGCTTTATCTGCAAGTGCCATTATTTCACGAACCGCCTTGGCAAATTCACGACCTTCAAAGGCTTCAATAATTGCAGGTTTTGCTGCTTGGAATTCAGCTAACAGCTCAGGGTTATCGATGTTGTCTGATAATTTGCCATCAAAACGCTTCTTGATGAAACCAGCGCAACGACTTGCAATGTTAACTACTTTACCGATTAAGTCTGAGTTCACCTTTTGACCAAAGTCTTCTAAATTAAGGTCTAGATCGGTAATTCCGCTGTTTAATTTAGAGGCGAAGTAATAACGCAAGTACTCTGGGTTTAGGTGGTCAAGGTATGTACGTGCCTTGATGAAAGTACCACGAGACTTAGACATTTTCTCGCCATTCACCGTTACAAAGCCATGTGCAAATACATTTGTCGGTTGGCGGAAATCCGCACCGTCAAGCATTGCAGGCCAGAATAGACTGTGGAAGTAGATGATGTCTTTACCGATAAAGTGATAAAGCTCGGCATCGCTGTCTTTGTTCCAGAAGGCGTCAAAATCGACTTGGTTATTGTCACAGAAGTTTTTGAAACTTGCCATGTAACCAATTGGTGCATCTAGCCAAACGTAGAAGTATTTACCCGGAGCATTTGGAATTTCAAAACCAAAGTAAGGTGCGTCACGGCTGATATCCCATTGTTGTAAGCCTTGCTCAAACCATTCTTCTAGCTTGTTGGCCATTTCCGCTTGGATACTACCGCTGCGAAGCCATTCTTTTAGCATTGGCTCGAATTTCGGTAAATCAAAGAAGTAGTGTTCTGAGTCTTTAAGTACCGGTGTGGCGCCAGAAACCGCTGATTTAGGGTCAATTAAATCAACTGGGCTGTACGTCGCACCACACTTGTCACAGTTGTCGCCGTTTTGGTCAGGCGCTTTACACGTTGGGCAAGTGCCCGTCACAAAACGATCTGGCAAAAACATTTCTTTTTCTGGATCGAACAATTGTGAAATCGAGCGCTTGGCGATATAGCCAGCGTCATTCAAACGGTTGTAAATAAGTGATGCCAGTTCACGGTTTTCTTCACTGTGAGTACTGTGATAGTTATCAAACTCGACGTGAAAATCAGCAAAATCAACAATACGCTCTTCACGAACGGCGGCCACCATTTCTTCTGGGCTAATACCTTGTTGCTGAGCTTTAAGCATAATAGGTGTGCCGTGCGCATCATCGGCGCAGACATAGTAACACTCGTTACCTTGGGCCTTTTGAAAACGAACCCAAATATCCGTTTGGATATATTCCATTAAGTGGCCCAAATGCAAAGAACCATTGGCGTATGGCAATGCACTTGTCACAAGAATTTTGCGAGGAGCTGTCATAGTTTGAAAAACCTTTTTAATATCGCTAGTAAACACTACTATTTAGGGCCGTGATGTTACATAATTTGTCATCAATATGCACCACCATAACGCGCTGAGATGGTTAATAAATGAAACTTTCGAACTGGTTTGCTAAAAAATCTAGCACCTCATCACCTCAAAATCCTATTTCGACCGAAAAATTAAAAAAGGTTTTGTTTGCGTCATTCCCAAAGATTCGCACGACACATTTTACTCAGGGCATCACTTCGCCTGTGAGTGTAGAGGTGAAATCTGTTGAGCCAGTTCATATTGTTTTGACTTTGGGCTTTCAAGTCGGGCCTTTTAAAGCAGAATTAGTTAGTGCGTTAGAGCAGATTATAGAAGAAAATTTTGATGCTGAAGCGCTAAATCAGCCTCAAATCGATATTAACTGTACCTTACCAAGCGTAGCGCCAAGCCAGCCCAAGCAAGCACGATTTGTAATTGCCGTTTCCTCAGGCAAAGGTGGCGTTGGTAAAAGCACAGTAACGGCAAATTTAGCGGTGGCATTGTCGCAACAGGGTTACAAAGTCGGTGTATTAGATGCCGATATTTATGGTCCTTCCGTTCCAATGATGTTTGGTCTACAAGGCCAAAGTGTTGTGACCCATGATGAAAAAACCATGGAGCCTTTTTATCAGCATGGTGTGTATCTAAATTCGATAGGTTTTTTGATACCTGAGGACAAAGCGACGATTTGGCGCGGTCCAATGGCTTCACGTGCTTTGATGCAGGTCATCAACGAAACCAATTGGCCAGAGCTCGATGTTCTATTGGTCGATATGCCGCCAGGTACCGGAGACATCCAGTTAACCATGTCAGAAACGGTTAAGTGTCATGGTGCCGTTGTCGTCACCACCCCACAAAATATCGCTTTAGCCGATGCCGAAAAAGGCATTGCCATGTTCCAAAAGGTCAATACGCCAGTTTTGGGGGTGATTGAGAATATGAGTCAATTTGTTTGCACAGAATGTGGCCATACTCACGAGCTATTTGGGGTTAATGGAGGGCAAGAATGTGCGACCAAACATCAAGTGCCACTACTCGCTAAATTACCACTGTTACCAGCGATTAGACAGAGAGCAGATGATGGTCAACCATTTGCACTAACCGAAAGGCAGTCATCGTCACCAAATGATACAAATAATGAGTATCAGAAATTAGCATTATCTCTTATGATGCAACTGTCCAAGTCGACCCCGCAGACGATATCAGTGATGTAGCGAATGGGTTGGCAAAGACACTAACAAGAAAAAGTAGATGTGTTAAAAATATCATTCAGTAAAATGAAACATTTTTAAAGCAACATAAAAATCAAAACCCTAAATAACATATATAACGGAAAACTAAGATGCGCCTTTGTGATACAGATATTATTCAAAAACTTGATGATGGTGAAATTAACATCGTACCTCGTCCATCGAACGATTTAATCTCAGGTATTACAGTTGACCTTACTTTGGGTAACAAGTTTCGTGTCTTTCAAGATCATCATGCCCCTTACATTGATCTTAGCGGCCCTAAAGAAGCAACTCAAAAAGCACTAGAGTCGGTTATGGGTGATGAGATCGTTATGGCAGAAGACCAAGCCTTTTTCTTACATCCGGGTGAGTTGGCGCTAGCCATTACTCATGAATCAATTACCCTTCCAAATAATTTGGTCGGTTGGCTTGATGGACGTTCATCATTAGCTAGACTTGGACTGATGGTCCACGTTACGGCTCACCGAATCGACCCAGGCTGGTCAGGCAATATCGTATTAGAATTCTACAATTCAGGAAAACTACCCCTGGCACTTAAACCACATATGAAGATTGGTGCATTGAGCTTTGAAACTATGACAGGGCCGGCTGCGAGACCTTATACATCCCGCAGTGATGCAAAATACAAAAACCAAGAAGGTGCAGATGGCAGCCGAATTAACCACGACAGTGCTGACGAAGAAGGGACTGGTAAGGTCGGCGAGGCGTAAGGAAAAGCCCAGTCAAACTAGCATATTGCAGATTAAATGGGCTGTAGGAGCGGTAAGTGCCTTTTAAATACAAATCTACTTATTTTTTTGTCATCTTTGCGTGGCTATTATTAGTCACTTGTGGGTTCGTTTATTCAATTTATTTTGTCGGTGAGCAGACCGATGAAGACATTCGAGATAGCTTTAATATTCAGTTTATCGACGACACGAGTAATCCGATGTCGATTGAAGAAGTGGATTTATTGCCCGACCGCATCTTTGCCGACGACAAGCGAATAATCCATAAGCCAGATAGCCTAGACTTTTCGATGTGGTACAAGATCACAACTAAATCGGAAACAGAAGAAGGGCGTTTTGCAACACCATTTTCAATTACAGTCGATAACCCCACCTTAGATAGTATTCATTTTTATGTTCACTATGAAGGCAAAGTGGTGTTTGAGAAGCAGCTCGGTGACCAAAACCAAGCTAAATACGCCATAGACCATGTTTCACCACAAATTAGTTTGTTTGGTGGAATGAGTAACAAAACAAAGATCTATATTCGTATCAAAACCAACGGTGCCCCGGCCACACCTATTTTGATTGAAGATATTCAGAAGTCCCAATTCCGAACCAACGCTCAACTAATTTTGCTCGGTGCTTTGTTTGGGATTGGCGTCATAATGATCATATACAACTTCTTCATGTTTAGAGGGGTGGGTGATCTCTCCTATTTGCATTACATTATGTATGTGGCTGGAGCTGTCATTTCCATAAGCATGATTAATGGTTTTACGTTTTTCATGATGCCGTCCGAGTTTTCAATGTGGGCGAATAAATATTTAATCATACCTATACATACGTTCGCGTTAATTTACGCCATTAAGTTTGCAATTAGCTTTTTACGTTTTGAAACTGTTAAACCCTGGTTCGTCAAAATAGGTGAAAACCTTTGTATAGCCTTAGCTTTATTTGGTGTTGCAAGTTTATTTTTTGCAGAAGGGACCATGTTGCCTCTGTACTTTATAGGCACGGCACTAGGATATACCTACGCGCTGGCGTTAATGGCTATGGTGTTTAAAAGTAGATTGATTTGGGTCCGATATTACTTAATTTCTTGGATTCCCCTTTTAGCAGGAACCATTGTCACAATGGCCGCATACAACGGTAGTTTGCCTTACAATTTCTTTACCAAAAATGCTTCATTACTTGGTGTCATGTTTGAGGTTTGTATTATGGCTCTGGCGCTTTTAGATCGCTTCAGAGCAAACCAGCTTGACCGTGATTATCGAATTAATCACGACTTGGCAACGGGCTTACCAAATCAAATGTTGCTTGAAAGTGCCATCAAAAACGTGGCAAAAAGTAGCCAAAGCATGGCCTTAGGCGTGTTTGAAATCACTCAAACTAAAGACGTTATTCCAGCACTTGGCACAGAAACGGCAAATAAATTTTTTAGTCGTTTGTTTCAAAGTATTCACGAATATATATGTAACTTAGATGGGGTGTATACGTTTGCGACTGGAGAAAATCGTCAACCTCTACACATAGTTCGCATAGATGAATCTCGTTTTGCTGTGTTGTTTATCGGTGTGATTGACGATCAAGAAATCGAACATAAAGTAAAGATTATCCAAGATGCAGCCGCATCAATTGTTGAGGTGAACGGTTTATCCATGTCGGTCAGCACGGCCGCTGGTGTAGCAAGTTATCCTGAAGATACACAAGATCCCGACAAGCTACTCAGTACAACTATGCAAGCATTAAATGTCGGCAGAACGGTCGATCAGAAATGGGCCCGTTATGATGAACAGCGAAGCACGGACATTAAACAAAAGTTTAGACTCGCTGCCGACCTTCAAGCTGCAATAGAAGAAGACGAATTAGACTTATACCATCAGCCTCAAATCGACTTAGTAACCAATAGGGTTCATGGTAGCGAGCTATTGTTAAGATGGATTCACCCTGTTGATGGCTTTATTTCTCCAGCTTACCTAGTTGAAATTGCTGAAGAAATGGGAGTTATTCATCAACTTACTGAATGGGTCATCACCAAAGGCTTTCAACAGCACTCAAAGTTGTACAAGCTGGGGTTTGAGACCAATGTCTCGATTAATATATCGGGCAAAGACTTTAATGATAATGGCTTGGTCGCTCACATTCTTACCTGTGCGGCGAAGTTTGGTGTTATACCATCGACGGTGACCCTAGAGGTGACGGAGTCGGCTACCGCTGAAGATCCTAAACATGCTCAAAAAGTACTGTCAGAGTTGTACCAACAAGGCTTTAAAATTGCGATTGATGACTTCGGCACGGGTTATTCAAGCCTTGACTATTTGAGTCAACTCCCGTTTCACGAACTCAAAATCGACAAATGCTTCATGAATATTGATGCTTCAGAGCGAAATCGTACCATTACAGAAGTCACCTTATTACTCGCTAAAAAACTAGGGGTGAATGCAGTTGCAGAAGGAATTGAAAACGAACAAGTAGCAAAAATGGTGAAGGAATTTGGATGTCCGGTTGGTCAGGGATACCTGTATTCAAAACCAAAACCATTTATTGAATACATGCGTTGGCTTCAGGAGCTCTACAAAAAAGACCGCAACCTCTGCATCGATGCAGATGGTTAACTTAGCGCTGGTGGATTAATAGGCATTCACCAGCACTGCTACAAATATGCATTGCAAATCTTTGATAGTTTTATATTATTCCCTCTAGATTGTTGTCGGACTGTAGCGCAGCTTGGTAGCGCACTGTCATGGGGTGTCAGGGGTCGCTGGTTCAAATCCAGTCAGTCCGACCAATTCTTATCTTCATATACCTTTGTAAAATCAAACACTCAGAAATAAGCAGAAATCCCTCTGGATTTAGAACCAGCGAAGCGGTTCACCAAATTGCCCGGAGCAATTTGGAACGCCAGAATGGCG
>NZ_CEYNSH010000041.1:13126-16425 GCF_982872775.1 Psychrosphaera sp.
ACCAGCGAAGCGGTTCACCAAATTGCCCGGAGCAATTTGGAACGCCAGAATGGCGGCCCGTAGGGCAAAAAACAGGACGTTTTTTGTAAATCCAGTCAGTCCGACCAATTCTTTTCTTCATATACATTTGTAAAATCAAACACTCAGAAATAAGCAGAAATCCCTCTGGATTTAGAACCAGCGAAGCGGTTCACCAAATTGCCCGGAGCAATTTGGAACGCCAGAATGGCGCAAATCTCACAACCCATGCTCTTTCATCAACAACAGCGCATAAAAGCTTTTTATCGCAGCTTGGTCATCTTGGTTAAACAGAATTCCTACTGAAAGCTTTTCTCGACCACGAATGTTTTTTATTTTCCCTCTTAACACCGTAGGCTCTAAATGTTCTTCATCGGGTGGAAACTCAATGTTTACCTCTTCGTCAATGAACTTGGAAAGGGTGTCTGAATCGGCATCAGCAAGTTCGGCTTCTGTAGGATGGTATTCACAATGGATACCTGATTTGGAAATGTCAGTGGCCAACGCGAGATGCTCCGCTTTTGTTGAGCCTACAATCAAATTTACCATTAACTCAATTTTTAGTCGTGGTTCACTCCGCAGTCGTTTTTGTGCGATTTCTTTTGGGTAGCTTACGACCATTATAGGTACATTGACGGTCGTGACCATTAATAACTCGGACTTGAACACTAACATGGTTAACACATCCGTACCTGTTATAACCCTTAAATTAATGACTAAGCCAGGTCGGAGCATTTTAATTTCGTGAAGGCTTTTTCGATTACTGGTGAGATTAAACAAGAGAGACTCGTTGGTTATACAACCTATGTAGTCGAGCTTAAAACTTACGCTTTGATGAATTGCGTTTTTGTACACAGCTTCTACTACTGTGCCTGGCTTTATTTCGTGGATTAAACTCAATAGCTTACCTAACACACGTTCAATGTTTTAATAGTAAAGTCTTAGTGTAGTACCGATTTTAAACTTTTTTGAATACAAAGCTTGCTTTCGACTTTAAAAACAACTGTTCATTGCTATAGGCCTTTCTTTACGACATATGAGAAAAAAGAGTATCCTACGGGTTCAGGTCAGAAAGGATAGTCAGGAAAGTTCAAATCACTGACTAAAAGGAAGTTTATCGTCAATGAGCAGGAATATTAGCTTTTACTCCAAAAACGCCCAAGTACTATCAGAACAGTACGACAGTGTGCCTTTTGAGTCCGTTCATAAAGACTGGTTAAATGAGATCCCTAAAGAAGGTTTTGTATTAGATGTTGGAGCTGGTTCGGGCAGAGATGCAAGGTATTTGGCAGCAAAAGGTCTGAGTGTCGTTGCAGCAGAGCCTGCAAGTGGGATTCGAGAACTCGCAAAACAATATAATGTCGACAGTGAGCGCAATTCAAATGAAGGTGTAAAAGAAAACCCAAACAGCGCCCCAGCTGTTCATTGGCTTGCAGATAGCCTACCGGATCTCAAGTCTATTTTTGCGTTACAAACTAAATTCGACCTGATTTTATTAAGTGCCGTTTGGATGCATATTGTACCGAGTCAACGAGAACGCTGTATTCGAAAACTCAGTGCACTTTTAAAACCCAACGGCAAAATAATCATTTCTCTTCGCCATGGTCAAAGTGGTGATGAAAGAGTCATGCATCCTGTATCGGCAGACGAGCTAGCCAAACTCGCTAGCCAATTTGGCCTTGCGTTCAAGCGACTATCTAAAGACCGTAATCAAGACGAGCTAGGGCGTGGAGATGTGAGTTGGGAAACAGTGCTGTTGCAGTTACCGGATGACGGCACCGGAGCGTTCCCGCTCATTAGAAATATCGCCGTTAATGACAACAAATCATCGACTTACAAACTGGCTTTATTAAGAAGTTTATTACGAATCGCAGAAGGTCACCCCGGTGCGGTAATTGAGCAGACAGACAATCATGTGGCGTTGCCAATGGGCTTAGTTGCGTTGTATTGGATGAAGTTGTTTAAGCCATTGGTCGATCAATCGCAAATGCAACAAAACAGCGGAACCAAAACAGGTCTAGGTTTTATAAAGCCTGATGGTTGGGGCCAGTTAACCTATTTATCGGTCAACGACTTTTATATTGGAGCGCATTTCCAGTCTAGTAAAATAGCTGGGCCTTTGTATAAGGCACTGAAAGACATTACATCAACGATTAAAAATATGCCGGTAAAATACACGACATTACCAGGCACTAACCAACCGGTATTTAGTGTTGAGACGAAAAGAACTAGCCAGCCCAAGTCAGCACTAATACTAAATAATGATTTTTTGGGCTCGCTTGGGACTCTTTATGTGCCTATACATATTTGGGAGTCATTGGCTCGATATAGTGTTTGGATTGAGCCTACTTTGATCAACGAGTGGGCAAACTTAATGTCGGGGTTTCAAAATAATAAAGCTCAAGGCTTTACAAAGCTCGATTACCTCAAAGCATTAGCATGGGACGATCCGGCAAGAACTACAGCTCGTGTTCGTAAACGGGTGGATGACATATTATCCAAAGACGATGTTGCATGTTGTTGGTCCGGACGCTCAATCAAATCAAAGCCCTTTGCGATAGACCATGCGTTTCCTTTTGCTCGTTGGCCGAATAATGATTTATGGAATTTACTGCCGACAAAAGCGAGTATCAATGCAAATAAGTCGGACAAATTGCCTACCCGACATAAAGTGTCAACATCACGTGATTTTATTACTCATTGGTGGCAACAAGCGTGGCAACAAAACCAAGAAGAGTTTTTTACTCAAGCAAATTTGGCGTTACCTAGCTTGTCGTCGAACAATCGCAGTTTTGACGATGTATTTGAGGCGTTCAGCTTACAAAGAGATAGAATCAAGGATTTGCAGCAATTGGCAGACTGGGGATAAAGCTCAAAGTTTAAGGGCAAAAGCGCAAAACCTAAGACCTTTATTCTCAAGTCATCACCGCTTAACAATCAGCAGTGTAGAAGGGTTACATTTAAGACATTGACCAACCGCAGTTCTTCTTGTAGTTTGTTTTTTGTACAGGAAACAAAAAGGAAACGTCATGGAAAACAATACCGAAACACCGACTATACCTGTGATACCTGAAGAGCGAGTAAACGTAAGTTTGTTTAAAGTCCTTGTGGCTTTAGTTGCTGTTGTACTAAACGGTTATACGTCTTATCTGGTTACTCAAAGCGTGGACTCTGTCTATTTTGAGCAGCCATCTTCTGCCATGTTTTTTGTCTTTCAGTCGACTATTGGGCTACCAATTCTAATGATGGCTGTTGCCTGCGTGAAAGAGTCGTGGCGAAAC
>NZ_CEYNSH010000041.1:16525-23317 GCF_982872775.1 Psychrosphaera sp.
TGGGACACTTTCGAAACCTCTTCTAACGCAGGTTGAACGTCACTGCCATAGTCAAATACCACCGCTAAAACCAACACGATTGCCGCCGCACTCATCAGTTTTAACATTAATGGTAAACAAAAGCGGAACCACAAGTGATAAGGCACACCAGCCATACCAATGATACCCATCAATACCGCATTGGTCGGTACAATCATGTTCGAAAAGCCGTCACCAAACTGATAAGCAAGGACGACGATTTGACGGTTTACGCCAACCAGGTCTCCAACAGGTGTTAACAAAGGAATCGTCACATATGCCTGACCACTGCCCGATGGGATAAATAAGTTGAGAAGGGTCTGCATCACGAACATACCGACAGCGGCTAATTCAGAACCGATAAACGAAAGTGGGTACGACATACCATAAACTAATGAATGGAGTATTTGGCCGTCTTCCATAATCAAGGCAATACCACGAGCGACACCAATTAACATAGCGGTTGTCGCTAAGTCTTTTACCCCTTCGATAAATTGAATGGCGGCTGTGTCAGCGTCGAGTTTACCGATAACCGCAGTAAACATACCCCATAGAATGAATAGGGCGCCTAATTCATATAAGTACCAACCTTGTTGGGAAATGCCCCAGACTGCAGCAACAATCGTTGCGATTAGAGCAAACAAAACCAACTTGTGACGAAGTTCAAGTTTTGGATAACCACCTACTTCTTTGCCACCAAGTGGGCAAGGTAAAGATGCTGTCATTGAAGAGTCAGGGTCGTTTATAACTTTTTTGGCGTAGCTCCACACGTGATGAAAACCGATTAATACAAACGGTAAAAATATTGCCAAGCGCAGCTCAATACCTGAATAAACCGGAATGTCAGCGACGTTTTGAGCGACCATAACGGTAAAAGGGTTAAAGGCGGAAACACCGTAACCAATACCATAGCCAGTCACAACCATACCAACAGCTGTCATAGCATCTAGTCGCATAGCTTTACACAAACCAACCAAGATAAGGACAAAAGGAATGTATTCACCGGCTGTGCCGATTGCACCAGAGGCAATGGCAAAACAGAACACCACCATAAAAATAAGCATGTTAGGGCGAGTGCCAAAGCGCTCAAGTAAGTGGCCAATCAAGGCATCAATCGTTCCGGTTGCTCTAGCGATGGCTAGAACACCACCTACAATAAAGACAAAGAATATAATGTCTTGAGCAGCCGCCATAGCCCTAGGAATGGCAATTAAAAAATCCATTGGCGAGAGTCGAACTTGTGACTCAGCGAGTGCAAAGGTGCCTGGCACAACAGTGGTTCGGCCATTTTCCAAGGTGACACTTTCGAAATAACCTTGAGGGACAAGCCAAGTTGCCAAATAGGCGATTAACATCATGCCCAATAAAAGAATGAGCGTGTGGGGTACTTTAAATGCGGTTTTCATTGTTTTTCTTATCCTAAGAATCCATTCAAACACTTGGGAGCTCATGCTAAAGCAGCCATAAACTCAATGTTTTTTATTGTTGCCCAAAGGTTAATCAGTTCGTGTCCGGTTTACAATAGCTTTGTTAACGTCTTACACCTTATGCTTTTACCTTATTTAACTTTCACATCTTTTTCACACGCCTATAAATAGTCTGGATGTATTCAAACAATTTTGTTTAAGGGAATACACTATGACGAATCAGATAAATTTAATTAGCGTTGGCCAATCTTTTGAAACAAAGTCTGACGCTCAAATAAGCACTCAGATAAGTAATAGCAAAAGCACTGAAAAGCAGAGCAGTGACATCACGTTGTTTACGGATATCAATTTAACCATTAATCAAGGTGAGTCATATTCAATTGTAGGTCCCTCTGGCTCAGGTAAATCAACACTGCTAATGCTAATGTCGGGCCTTGCCAAACCAACAACCGGCAAAGTTGAATACATTAAAAACGGCAAATCTAGCCACTTTCAAGAACATCCCAAAGACATTGGGTTTATCTTTCAGCATTTTCACCTTATTCCAGAACTCAATGTGTTAAATAATGTTGCCTTGCCACTCAGGTTACGGGGTGAAAAAGACGCGCTCGAACGAGCAGCAGAACAACTCAAACGTGTTGGCCTTGAACATAGGCAGTCACATCTTCCTTCTCAACTCAGTGGTGGTGAGCAACAACGGGTAGCGATTGCGAGAGCCCTAGTATTTAATCCTTTGTTTATTTTTGCGGATGAGCCAACCGGTAATTTGGACTCAGAAAATGCCAAGCAGGTGGCCAAACTTTTATTGTCATCTTGTGCTGAGCAAGACGCTGCTTTGGTTATTGTGACTCACGATAAAAACCTAGCTCACCAGACACAACATCAACTCAATTTAGCCGATGAACAACAGCTATTTGTGGTTAAGGAGTTAGCATCATGAAAGGGCTATTAGCAGTGGCTGGTCAGTTATTTTGGCAAGAAAAACAAAGTCCTCACATTCGCTTTTTAATGTGGGCCCAAGGCGTACTCATGGTATTTATTATCGCCCTTGGCCTAACGAGTACCACAATTCAGTCTTATCTAACCGACAACTTAGACTCGATGCTAGGCGCGGATATGGTGTTAGTGCATCCGCAGCCACTTGATGATGAACAACTGGAATTTTTACAAGAAACGGCTGAACAAGTTGTTCAGACGCAATTGTTTGATATGACGTTGACTCACAAAGAGCAACTTGAGTCCATTCAGTTTAAAAGTGTCAACCAAGACTACCCGCTAAAAGGTCAGTTATTAGCGACGGACCAAGTAGGTCAAGAAGCTTATGCGGCGTTAGCCACACCGAAGAAAAATGAGGTTTGGTTAGACACGCGCGCTGTCACAGCTTTGGGGCTGTCGGTTGGTGATACTTTGATGATCAATAATCAGCCACTTGTATTAAGTAAAATATTAGTTCACGAACCTGATCGCTTACTAGAGGGGCATTCGGTCGCGATGCGTGGGTTGGTAAAAAGCAGCCTTGTTTCTACCTTGGATATTCCCTCCGCTCAGCTAACGTTCAGAACCTTGATTGCCGGCTCAAAAGAGCAGGTTCAAACCCTTATTAAATGGCAAAAAGAAACACTTCCTAGTGCCACTGTTTTTCATAAAGGCGCTTCTCATCCTCTTGCATCGTTCTGGCAGCGTACTGAAAATTTCATCGGTTTGACCTCTATTTTACTGTTTTTTATGGCGGCCATAGCGATAGAACAAATTTCACAGGTGGTGATGAGAAAAGAACAGTATTTTTCTGCTGTCTGCATGAGTATGGGTATTAACCGTCGCCAAGCGGTTATGTTGTCCGTAGTGAAATGGGTTTTTCATCAACTCTATTTATTGCCCTTTGTCTTAGTCGTTGCTTTTATTTGTCATTGGTTGTTGGTGGATTATTTGGATGGTCTATTAACAGGGTTGGCGTTGTTTATGAGTTTCAGTGGTTCTTTATTTGATGCGTTATTCAGTTCACTAGTTGGCTCGCTGTTAATGATGTGGTTAGTCATGGTGATTTTCCAATTTCCGGTTTGGTGGCGTATTTGGCATCACTCTGCGGCATCGCTTATTCGACCACAAGCCGCAATGAAAAGTTCTGCACTTCTTAGTAAGTTGGCTAGTTTGATTGTACTAACAGCCGTCGCGTTGTTCTATTCAGACAATGGCTTGCTTACCGCTATGGTACTTGCTTCACTTGGGGTGACGATTGGTCTTATTCTTCTTTTTGCATGGTTGATTTTAGTCTTTGGCGAAAAGCTGACAGCTAGCCACGCAGGCTTGGTTCCCTTTACGTTTTTTATGATGAGACAACGCTTGATTACTAAGGTAACTCAGGTGATGGGTATCGGATTGAGTGCGTTTATTTTGTTGTTTACCCTAATGTTTATGCGTGATCTTGGGACTGAAATAGATAAGTACAAGCGTGTCCATGATGGTAATTTAATTGTTTCACAAGCCACGAAAAAACAAATGACTGCGATTGCTAACTGGGCTGAACATGGCACAGCGACCATTCGCCAACAAAAGGCCTTTATAACAGGCAAAGTCATTGCGGTTAACCAGACAAACCTATCGGACTATACAGACAAACCAAGTGACAGCTTAGCGACATTGCAGCGACAAATACGGTTACATTGGACGGATGAAGTTCCATCTAATAATCAAGTGGTGGCTGGTAGTTGGTGGCAACCAGGCACGCAAAACTGGCGTCAAATTAGCGTTGAAAACGAAGTGATGACGGATCTCAGCTTAAGCTTGGGTGATAAGTTGGATATTGCAGTGGCAGACCAAGTTGTAACGTTTGAAATTGTTGCTTCTCATGCTTATCGCTCAGGTGGAGGCTCAATCACATTTTGGATGCAAATTCCCAATAGCGCATTAGCGCATTTAAACGCCGATCAATTTGCGATGGCTAGCTTGGAGCTAAAAGAGGCTGACTGGTCAGGGTTATCGACTTTGTGGCAACAACACCCGACGTTGAGAATGGTGTCGGTGAATGAACTCACCTCGCGCTTCGACAAAATGTTGACCTTGTTGCAACAAGTTAGTTCGGGTTATGCCGTCATTATATTGTTGTTAGCCGGTATTGTTATTGGTGCATCGGTTCAGTCTTTACAGCGCGCCGAGCGACACAAAAACGGCATCATTATGAGTTTTGGCTTAACAGCCAATACCTGTCTCGCTTTAAACGTTATTGAGTGGCTAGTAACCGCCTCTATCGCTGCATTTGGTGCAATAGGCGGTACTTGGTTAGCTGGCCAGCTTATTTATGAGGCTCAGTTTTCGATGTCTTATCGTCCGGATGTTGTGTGGTTAAGTTCGACGTTAGCTCTGATGACGATTGCTGTGGTTAGCTATGGCCTTTATTGCAGCCACTCTAGTTTAAAAGCTGACATTAGAGAGCTTCTTGCAGAGTAAAACTGATGAAATGGATTTCACAATGTTTTCACGGACGACTCGGCAAACTAATAACCGTCAAATAGCACACAGCCGTTTTCAAATAATAAATCAAATACAAAATAAGGAATATTACTATGAAAATACTTGCTTATATCGCCGTCATATTTTTGATGTTTAGTGCCTTTGTGGCGCAAGCCGGAGAAAGTAAAGAGAAGTCAACGCCATCAGTTTTGATGGTCCTAACGAGTTATGGTTTGGACGATGGTAAGACACAGCCAGGTTTTGAATTTGATGAATTTGCCAAAGCATATTTGGTTTTGAGTCAAAGTGGTCTAAACGTTGATGTTGCCAGCCCCAAAGGCGGCGAGCCAGTTGCCGATAAGTACGACCCAAACAAAGCATACAACCAACTTGTGTTGAACGACACTGTTGCAATGAACAAACTCGCCAATACCAAACGACTCGACAGTCTAATGGCCAACCAGTACCAAGGCGTATTTGTTGTCGGGGGTAAAGGTGCCATGTTTGACTTGCCTACTAACACAGAACTCAGCGGCTTCATTGGTCAACTGTATGAGAACCAAGGAGTTGTTGCTGCGGTTTGTCACGGCCCTGCGGCGTTGGTAAATGTGAAATTAAGTAACGGCGAATACTTGGTTGCCAATAAAGCGGTAAATGGCTTTACCAATGAAGAAGAAAAGCTGTTCGGTAAAAAGTGGCTAACTGAGTTTCCGTTTTTATTAGAAGATAAACTTAAAGCGCACGGAGGTTCATTCCAGCACAGCCCATTTATGCTGCCTCATTTAGCCGTGGATGGCAGACTAGTCACAGGACAAAATCCAAGTTCGACCGTAGCAGTGGCTAACGAGTTAGTGCGTCAGCTCGGTAAAGAGCCTGCTTCAATCCCTGCCTTTTTAGATGACAAGACTCTGAATCTAATCGCTGGTTTATTAAAAGGTGATGAAACATCGAGACTAAAAGCCAAAAACAACCTATTTGAATACCAAATCCCACTGGTAGGCATGTACGGTTATTACAAAGTGAAAGTAGCCAAGAACGATAAAGAACTGGCTCAAGCACTGGAGTTGATGGCACTGGCTCAACCAACCTTAAACAATGCACATCTTGGTGTTGAAATGGCGTCGGTTCAAATCAAGTTAGGTCGCAATAGCGATGCAAAAACGACGTTGGAATCAGTTTTAGAAAGTAAGCCAGGTTTTCAACCCGCGCTAGACATGCTAAAAACAATATAACTCTTTAAACAATAAAAAAAGCGTTCACGGACAGACAGATGAATAAGAGTAAGTTAACCATTTTGCTGGTGGAAGACCAACACAGTTTAGCAAGTAATATCGCTGAATACATGGAAGACAGTGGTCATATCATGGACTTTGCAATCAATGGTGAGCAAGCGATTGAGTTGGCTCTCTCGCAATTTTATGACCTGATCATCTTAGATATCAATCTGCCTAAGGTAAATGGCCTGGATGTCTGTGCGACGCTGCGCCGAGAGGCTAATCGTCATATTCCTATATTGATGCTTACCGCACGAGATAGTATCGATGACAAAGTGACGGGGTTTCACGCTGGTGCTGACGATTATTTAACGAAACCGTTTTCGCTTCAAGAGCTTGAAGTCAGGTGTGAAGCTGTTTCTCGTCGGTACAATAAGCAGCCCTTGGAGAAAATAGAGTTAGGTGACTTGGTGATAGATAAACAAAAGCAAGCGATCTATCGTCAAGAACAACTAATTCCGGTTCATACCATGGGGTTTAAAATTTTGACGATTTTGGCTCAAGCCTACCCACAAGTGGTGACTCGTGCTGAGCTCAGCCAAAAGTTATGGGGCGATGATCCCACTGAGTCCGATGCGATGCGCTCGCACATCTATCAATTGCGTAGTGTCTTGGACAAACCCTTT
>NZ_CEYNSH010000041.1:23417-26680 GCF_982872775.1 Psychrosphaera sp.
GACCGTTCTGACTTCCCTGAAGAAATTAGAGCCACAGCTATGCTTGAGCCCGACCGGACAGAATTTTTCGGGACAGGGGAACGATACTTTCATGTTAAAAAGTTTGAATTGGACAAGCCCGTTTATTTGGTTGCAGAAGTCAGTGATCAATTAATCTTAAGGCTTGCGAGAGACGGCATCATTGAGTTTTTGGTTATTTGCTCTTTATTGGTTTGTGTCATTGTGTGTTTAGTTGCGTGGGTGTTGAGTCGCAAACTCATTTTACCGCTCAATCGATTGGTGGATATTGTCTCAGAAGAGCGCTCGGGTGAATTACCTGTTGGGTTTTCACAGGGGGATAAATCACATTCGGGAAGAGAAAGTTACGTTTTCCCGAGCAATGAAATTGGGTTATTAGCTCATACATTAGATGCGTCGTTTGAACAAATTAATCAGGCAATCGCTCGTGAAAAAGCCTTCACCCGAGATGTTAGTCACGAGCTTCGAACACCTTTAGCCATCATCAAAAATGCCGTCGAGTTGCAGTTACGCCGACTCGAACCCGACAATGATTCGTTCAGCAAAGTAGAAAAAGCTAGCGCTAAAGAAAAAGTCGACAGTGATGCGAAAACTAGCCAAATCAAAAGCGACGCAGCAAAGCAAATGAGCATACTGAACCGCATTGGCAATGCAGCAATTGAAATGGAAAAAACGGTTCAGACCCTATTGCTCCTAGCACGAGAAGAGCACACCCAGTCTGTCAAAACGCAAACGGAATTAATGCCCATCATTGAAAATGTGGTGATACAGCACCGTCACTTATTAGATGATAAAGAAATCGAAGTGGTCATTGACGATTCATGTAATACCAAACAGATGGTAAACAAGGATATGCTGACTGTTTTGTTGAACAATCTATTTTTAAATGCGATTCAACACACAGAGTGTGGGCAGATTCGATTTTGTGTTAAGGATGGGGCGATTTGGGTAAGTGACAATGGGTCTGGCATTGATCCTGAGTTGCTGCAATACATCACTGACCCATCAGTAAAAGGCAAACACAGCCAAGGTTTTGGCTTTGGTATGGCCATCGTCAAGCGGCTATGTGAACATCAGGATTGGGGATTAGAAATAACCAATGGCGCGATGGACTCAGCACAAGGCACTGCTGCAACAGGGGCTACTATAAAAGTGGCTTTTTAAAACGATGGGAAAGACATAAAAAAAGCCCGCTATGTATGTACATAACGGGCTTTGTAGATAGCCGGAAAGCTAAATTATTTTAAGTTTGTGTTTGGCCTTTTTGGCAATAATAAATAGGACAGGGCCTAGTCCTCAGCGACTTCTAATTCATCAATGACTTCTCTAACGTCATCAGTATTCTCCGCAATTGTGATAGCAAGGTCGTGCTCTGCTTCACTTGATACCATGCCGCTTAGCTTAACGACGCCATTTTCGGCTTCGATATCTATGTCAGTGGCACTCACCTCTGAATCAAGCAAGTAGCGTGTTTCGATAACGGTAGCGACTTTGGCATCGAGCATGGTGCGCTCAAACGAATCATCTTCGTTCAAAACCGATAATTCGTTGCGTACATCACTGACACCATCTAAATTTTCCACTAGCTCTTGTGCTAGCTCTTTCTCAACATCATTGTCGACTTTACCGGTTAAAATCACTACACCGTTTTTTACGTCTGTATTAATGTCAAAAGAGTTTAAATTCGTGTTCATTAACAATATGGTTTCGGCTTTACCATCAACCCATGCATCACGACTTTTTTCTTCCCAGTCGTTTGCCAAGGTATTTGGTGCGATACCAAGTGCACCTGCAACGGCGATAGCAGTAAACGTTTTCATAAGCGTATTCATTATCTTCTCCTTCTTGCTGTGCATCATATTAGTGGGCCAAACTCAGCCAGCCCTTTAATACTTCGATTCGGCTTAGATAAAGCTAGTCTTATGCCAAGAGTTATAACTGCCTGAAAATAAATGTAAATTTGCAAATGTTAATGGTTTTTGGTGATGGAGCATAATAAAAAATGTGAAACATTTACGTAGTGAAATGTAATCTTTGCAATCAGTAGCCCCATTTTTATCTGTACCTATACAACTGAACGATGTGGTGTTAGTTTGGTAACAGCATTTTTGAAAACTAATTTGTTGAAATTGAACAGTTAAAACTTAAATAAAGTAGTTAAAAATTTGAATAACTCATCTATAATCAAAACGTGCATTGATGGAGTTTTTTCTAGGAGGATTGGGCTATTAACGTTTTACGTCGCTTTCACAATATCGTATCGGATCAGTCCAAGTCGTTTGATTCGGCCGTACAAGAATTATTGACTTTTGGCCGTGAGCTTTTTGGTCTCGATATTGCGATTATAAGCCATATTTATGAAGAGACGTATGATGTAAAATATGTGAGCTGCTCAAATGGTGAGTTAGAAGTCGGCGCGTCGTTTCCGCTTGGAAATACCTATTGCACACATACGATGAATGCAGATAGAGCGACGTATTACCACCACACCAAATTCAGCGAGATATGCACCCCCCCCTGCTACGAAAACTTCGGCCTAGAGTCTTACATAGGTGCACCAATTAGAGTGGGTGATCAGCGATATGGTACCGTTAATTTTTCATCTCCTGCCCCACGAGAGCCATTTAAAGAAGACGATATCGATTACATCGAACTTTTTGCTCAATGGATAGGTGCCGAACTCCACAAACAACAAACGTATCAAGCTTCGAAAAAACAAAGCCAGATTCTTTCTAAACTGGAGGCTGTGGCGAATATAGGCACATGGGAGCTAGATTTAACAACAAATAGTCTGACTTGGAGTGAGCAAACTAGAAAAATTCATCAAGTTGATAATGATTTTGTGCCAAGTGTTGAAACAGGTATTAACTTTTATAAAGAAGGTGAGCATAGAGAAGTAATTGGCAAAGCCGTGCAAGAGGCTGTTAAAAATGGTACGCCTTGGGATTTGGAACTTCAAATCGTTACGGCTAAAGGTAAAGAGTTGTGGGTCAAAGCCTTGGGCGAAGCAGAGTTTGTTGATGGTCAATGTGTTCGCTTATTTGGCGCTTTTCAGGACATTGATCAAATGGTCAAACAACGACTCAAACATCAAGTCGCGCAGGAAAAGGCCGAGGTCGCCAATAAAGCAAAAAGTGAGTTTTTAGCCAATATGAGCCATGAAATACGTACACCAATGAACGGTGTATTGGGCACTTTGCAATTACTAGAGCGTTCTAATTTAGACAGAGGCTCGGCAACGCTGG
>NZ_CEYNSH010000042.1:0-26406 GCF_982872775.1 Psychrosphaera sp.
GTCCAAAGTAATATTTGAATAGATCGCAATAGCGGTGTGAGTAAACTCTATTCCCTTTGGTAATGAATCAGGCGCTTGCCCCAGCCGAGATATAATAAATGCTCGTGCTCCTTTAGTTGCAGCAAACCGTTCAACCTGTTTAGCAAACTCTACGATGTTTTCTTTTACAAGTTTAGGTGGGGCATTTTGTTGGCTTCCGGCAAAAGCATCAAAGCCAAAAGCTGTCATTAATATGAACAGGGCAATGACTGGTTGATAGAATGTCTTCATTGTCAGTATCCTTAAAGTAAAAAGGCGCAGGACGCCTTCTATGTAATGGATTGAATCAATTACTTTTGTTTCATTTGGTCCGCTGGATTTCGTGTGACTGTGATGGTTATGTCAGACACTTCAAGTGGTTCATTACAATGTTTTGGCTTTCTTGAAGCCTTGCTTGCTGAGTCTAATAATTCATTACCAGCAGCGACAGATACAGCAGCTGCAGAACCAACGACAAGTAGTGGTACAGCTACAACAGCACTGGCTACTTGCGCACTAGATGCTGCAGAATGTCCAACCGCATAGACAGAGTGTTCGCTTGCTTTACTCGCATTGTCAGACGGTCCGCTGGCTGCGAAAGCTGAGTGAGATAAAAGAGACACAAGAATTACACTAAGTTTTAAGTTCTTCATTTTTAGGTCCTTATTTGTAAGTACCATTTAAACTTATAGGATATTCCAGGTATGTAAACGTCGGGGAGTGATGTATAGTATTTTTGAACTATTCGTATTATTTAATAATACCAAGGAGAGGTTTTGAGCCAAATTCAACAGATCACTGATACATTGAAGCAACTGTTACGTGAGCAAAAAGTGACATATAAAGATTTAGCTGAGCACTTAGATTTAAGTGAGGCTAATATAAAACGCATTTTCTCAAATTGCAGTTTTTCACTCGAGCGTCTTGAGCAAATTTGCAACATTATTGATTTAAACTTATCTGATCTATTTGTTTTATCCGAGAAAGCTCAACAAACCATTACTGAATTGTCGCTAGAACAAGAACAAGAGCTGGTCGCAAACCCTAAGCTTCTATTAGTCGCAGTTTGTGTTCGCGATGGTTGGTCATTTTCTGAAATCATTAATCACTACGACATTGATGAACATGAGTGTATTCGCCTCATGGTCAAACTAGACAGAATTAACCTCATCCAATTACTACCAAATAACAATTACAAATTACTCATTGCTCAAGATTTTCGGTGGATTAAAAAAGGGCCACTTGAAAAATTTATGGAGAAAGAAGTGCTCACCAAGTTTATGGCGAGTCAGTTTGAAGAAGAAGATAGTTTTCGTTTTTATTTGAGAGGGCGGTACTCTCAAACGTCCATCGATTCAATTACAAGAAAGCTCAATTTGATTACCAAAGAAGCGGCGATATTGAATTTGGAGGATGCAAGCCTGCCATTAGATAAAAGAAAACATATGGGGGTTTTAATGGCAATGCGACCATGGGAACCATCTTTGTTTGAGCAATTTAGACGTAACCAGGAAGAGTCGAAATAATATGAAATTAATACCATTAATCTTTCTAATTACGTCTGTTAGTACCTTTGGCCTTTCCCCGGAACCTCTAGTTGCTAAAAAGATAAATCAAGAGTTGACCTGTATCTCTATCGCACAGGATACAGATGGTGGAGGTAAGTATGCGGAAAGCGGTAAATTTAGAAACCTAGTTGAATCTGATGCAATGCACTCATTTAGTTACTCAAAAAATGATTCTTTTTCTGATTATTTGGACTTTGCTAGAGCTAAAATAGAGGCCGAGAATCCCAAGGCAATGATGCCTTGCCCTATACAAACTGAAGTGAGTAGAACACTTTTTGATGGAGTAGCCAAAAACTTACAAACAACAGCTGATTTGATCTCTCCTTACGAATTACGTTCCGAAGGCGCAAAACAAGGCATATTATTAGTACACGGTCTGACCGACTCCCCTTTTATGTTTCATGATTTGTCAGCCGAGTTTAATAAAATGGGGATTACGGTACGCACATTACTTATACCGGGTCATGCTACCGCCCCTGAAGGCTTACTTGATGTTTCAGAAAAGGAATGGCGCGAGGCGACTAATTTTGCTGTAAACAGTATGTTAAGAGACTTCGATTCAGTATTGCTTGGTGGCTTCTCCACTGGTGGTGCATTAATACTAGATCAAGTTATTAATGCAAAACGTCCCAAACATGAAATGGAAAAACTAAAAGGGCTAATATTGTGGGCTCCTGCATTACAAGCTAAATCAACCCTTGCTTGGGCTGCAAAATACGTAGATGCAATACCATTTATTGACTATGAAACCAAAAGTGCTGATGTTGATTTCGCAAAGTATGAATCATTCCCTTATAACGCCGCTGCCCAAGTCCATAAACTAATGAAACGAATTTTTGATACCAAAATCCCATCACATAATATTCCATTAATGGTAATTATGAGTGAGTTAGACCAGACTGTGGATAGTTCAAAAACTTTAGATTTCATAAATCGTTGGGCCGAGTCGCGTGTCGGTGTTAGTCAGCACACAAAAGTCACTGAGACTCCGTTTGTTCAAGACAGACTTATTTATTTAGGGAAAAGAGACAAACAGGCATCGCTTCCATCAAAGGTAAATGTAAAAGTTCTGACATGCCATCAAAAACACTTGTGTGAAAAGGTCATAGATATTTCTCATAATGCAGCCCCTATATCACCAAATAATCCTTATTATGGTTTTGACGGCGTTTACAAAAACTGTGAGCATGTAAGAAATACGAAACACTTTTCTTCATGTAAATCAGAATCTAACAAGCAATTAGGTGAAATTACAAAAGAAAACTTAGCCAGCTACCCAGATATGGCCAGATTGACATTTAATCCTTATTTTCAAGAGACGGTGTCTGAAATCGAGCTATTTATTGATGTTGTAAAAAAGTAGCAAATCATACTACTTAAAGGTGTAGGAACAGATACTTGGTAGAAAAAGGTTTGCTTAAAGAAAATGTACGACATAATGACCGTACTTAAACATTAAGGTATATGCAAAAGGAAGTACTATGAATAACACATCACAAAATAAAACATACCATTTCACTACGTTAGCCGTTTTAGCAATAGGAATCGCCGCATACGGAATTGGTTTGATTAATGCGACTATGGAACTTAACGAAAAAGGTTACTACTTAATTGTATTGTTATATGGACTATTCTCTTTCGTTTCATTGCAAAAAAATATCAGAGATAAAGTGGAAGGTATTAATTATTCTAAAGCATATAATTTAATGTGCTGGAGCTCTGCAGCCATCGCTATAGGTCTATTTACGGTTGGTCTTTACAATGCAGAATTGCTACTTAGTGAAAAAGGGTTCTATGCGATGGCATTTTTAACTAGTGGTTTTGCGGCAATTACTGTACAAAAAAATATTAGAGACAGTAAGTCTTTCCAATCTGAAACAGTTCCAGAGGCTGAATTGGTTGATAACGAAGATTCGTAGTTAACAACTTTTGGGCAAAGGTTCAATTAGATATAAAAACAGCGCCAACCGGCGCTGTTTTTCCTTTCAAATAACTTATATGAGTTTTGCGCTTACCTATTGTTAGGCAATAGAGTCCTTTTAAAAGGAAGAATGGGAACTAAGTTTTAATCTTTGATAATAATACTGCCGCTATTGGGTCCACCAACCATTGCGATGTCGTAAATTTTGATGTTGTGTTTACGATATTTTTTCAATTGATTGGCCACTTTCATATTTCCAGCGTCTTCAGAAAACTGCGCAATGTTGTAGCCATTACAATAAATGTTATTCGCAACAAAACGATACCGAGAAGCCATTGGGCTATATGTCGCATAGCTAGTCAATTGACGTCTAAACTTGTTATACGTGCCAGCTGCTGCTGTTACACAAAGCTTGGTTTCTGGCGATCCGTCAGCTGCGACATATTGTTTATCGGCCGCAAATAATTGAGTTGAAAACAGTAGGGATACCGCGCCCACTAGCACTATTTTAGTCTTGTTCATGGTGATCTCCTGTTTGCTTTTTTACAAAGCCCACTAAGCATAAGGCTTGACTAAATAAATGCTATTAACCACGGGTTTCAGAATGTAACTCTTTGTGTTTTGTTTCTATATTAGGACCAGCTTATTCGCACATAAAAAGAACCATTTACAAAAGTAGAATTTGAACATTTTTATATTAGCTTGAAATACTCTGTTACAAGTGCCGTAGCCTTGATTTAAGACAGTGCGGTAAAAACACTCAGAGTAGGTGGCGTTTTATTTTCACGTTATTATCATGAATGAGTTCAAAGGGGCTTGGACCGATTGACAATGAGTCAAATGACAATGTTCGTGGTTTAGTTTCATTGCGTTTATTTTAATATCTAGGCAAAATGCCCTTCAGATAAAAGACTTAATTTACCTCTTAGTGAAGGGGCAAGGGTGAGCAGTGCAAACGTCGTTATTACAACAACTTATTGATGAGCTTCAATGTTTACCAGGTGTTGGGCCAAAAACGGCGCAGCGTATGGCTTACAATTTGTTGCAACACAAGCGCCAAGCTGGACTAGATTTAGCGGCAACGTTATCAAAAGCAATGGAAGAAGTAGGGCAGTGTCAAAAGTGTCGTAATTACACCGAGCAACCACTTTGTGACATTTGTACTAATCCTCGCCGAGAACAACAAAACTTATTGTGCATTGTTGAGTCTGTGTCGGACTTAGCCGCCGTTGAAAATAGTGGCCAATTCTCTGGTCGGTATTTTGTATTACACGGTACGTTATCGCCTATCGATGGCATCGGCCCGTCAGAGCTTGGCTTGCATACACTTGAAGAGTTAATGGCAACAGGTGATGTTGAAGAAGTGATCTTAGCACTTAATCCTTCCATCGAGGGTGAAGCAACATCTCACTACATTGCCGATATTTGTAAATCAAATAATGTGGCCATTACACGTATTGCACATGGTATTCCTGTAGGCGGAGAGCTAGAGATGGTCGACACTTCTACGATCTCTCATGCTTTGATGGGCAGAAAGCAGTTCTAGTCGCCTGTCTTTCTTCGGGCTTTCATCTTGCCTTATAGTGATGGTTGTGTGAATTTTCGACATTCAGCTGCCATTCACACATTTTTTTTGCGGAATTAACAAAATTCCCTTGAAAAGGGTCTCGCGCATTCTTATTTAGTTGTCATCAAACGAATTATAACTATGTGATGTTTAACTAATAGGAGACCCTGACAATGGCAGAAGCAGCCACTCAAGGTAAACAAACACACGGCTTTCAGACCGAAGTCAAACAACTATTACAACTAATGATCCACTCTTTGTATTCAAACAAAGAGATTTTCTTACGCGAACTTATCTCAAACGCAGCCGATGCAGCTGACAAATTGCGTTTTGAAGCACTGTCAAATGGTGACTTATTCGAAAATGACGCAAATCTTCGCGTTCGTGTGTCTTTTGATGCAGACAAAAATACCATCACTATCGATGACAATGGTATCGGTATGAACAGTGATGATGCTGCAACGCACTTAGGTACGATTGCAAAATCGGGTACGGCAGACTTCTTTAAAAACTTAACAGGCGACAAGGCTCGTGACTCACAGCTAATTGGCCAATTTGGTGTTGGTTTTTACTCTGCGTTCATCGTTGCAGATAAAGTGGTTGTTCGCTCTCGTAAGGCGGGTGACAGTGCAGAAAACGGTGTTGAATGGACAAGTGAAGGCGAAGGCGAATTCACGATTGAAACCATCAACAAAGCGACTCGCGGTACAGAGATCACGTTATTCTTAAAAGAAGACGAAAAAGAGTTTGCAGACGACTTCAAACTTCGTTCTATCATCAAGAAGTATTCTGATCATATCTCTACACCAGTAGAAATGTATAAAGAAGGCACGCCTGAGTCAGAAGGCCCAGATGGTGAAAAAATTCCTGCAACAGAAGGTCAGTGGGAAGCCATTAACAAAGCGGATGCCCTATGGACACTTGATAAGTCAGAGTTAAAAGACGAAGACTACAAAGAGTTTTACAAGCACATCAGCCATGACTTTGAAGACCCATTAACTTGGGCTCACAATAAAGTTGAAGGCAGCAACGAATACACGTCATTGTTATACATCCCAAAACGCGCGCCATTTGATTTGTGGAATCGCGACAAGCAACGTGGATTAAAGCTATACGTTCAACGCGTATTCATTATGGATGACGCCGAGCAATTCATGCCGACGTACTTGCGTTTCGTAAAAGGTCTAATTGATTCAAATGACCTACCACTTAACGTATCGCGTGAAATTCTACAAGACAACAAGATCACTCAAAGCTTACGTAAAGCTTGTACGTCTCGCGTATTAAAGATGCTTGAGCGCATGGGTAAAAACGACAAAGAAAACTACCAAGTTTTCTGGAATGAGTTTGGTCAAGTCTTAAAGGAAGGCCCAGCTGAGGACATGGCGAACAAAGAGCAAATCGCTAAATTGTTACGCTTTGCGTCGACGAACAACGACGACTCAACACAGTCTGTGTCGTTCCCTGATTACGTTGAGCGCATGAAAGAAGGCCAAGACAAGATTTATTATCTTGCTGCTGATTCATATGCGGCAGCGGCAAACAACCCAGCACTTGAGATCTTCCGCAAGAAAGGCATCGAAGTGGTACTTATGTATGACCGTATCGATGAGTGGTTGATGTCTCACTTAACTGAGTTTGACGGTAAGCAGTTAGTTTCTGTGACTCGTGGTGACTTGGATTTAGGTGACTTGGAAGATGAAGAATCGAAAAAGGCCCAAGAAGAAGCGGACAAAGCATTCGAGTCTAACGTAACTCGTATCAAAGACGTGTTATCTGACAAGGTTAAAGATGTAAAAGTGTCTCACCGTTTAACGGACTCGCCAGCGTGTATCGTGACGGATAACTCAGACATGAGCCCTCAAATGATTGAGCTGATGAAACAAATGGGCCAAGAGGTCCCAGATGTTAAGCCTGTGTTTGAAGTTAATATGGACCATGAGCTGGTTAAACACATCGACCAAGTTCAAGATGAAGACCAATACAAGCAATGGGTTGAGGTCTTATTAGACCAAGCAACATTAGCAGAGCGCGGTACTATTGAAGACCCTGGCTCGTTTGTTAAGCGTTTAAATACCTTGATGATGTCTTTAGCTAAATAAGACTAAATTGAGACTGATAGAAAGAGACGCCAAGCGTCTCTTTTTTTATGCCTATTTTCTCTTTAAATATTCTCGCTAATTTTAATCTCTAAGTAGGCGCGTAAAGTTTATAGACTCATGGCCATGATGAAAAAAACACCATGCAATCTGTATTTATTGATCTGCTTCATGAATCCTTACGACTTCGCCTTGTTATCAAAGGCCTAATGTGCCAAGATTCTGACTAGAAAACTTTTTTATAATTAGAACCGATTTGCAGAGGAACAGTTCATGCGGATTATTTTATTAGGCGCACCAGGTGCCGGCAAAGGTACTCAAGCCCAGTTTTTAATGAACAAATTTGGTATTCCACAAATTTCTACGGGCGATATGTTGCGTGCAGCAATCAAAGAAGGCTCGCCATTAGGTGTTGAAGCCAAAAAGGTAATGGACGCAGGTCAACTTGTTTCTGACGAATTGATCATTGGTTTGGTAAAAGAGCGCATTGCAAAACCTGACTGTGAAAACGGGTTCTTGTTAGATGGCTTCCCACGCACTATTCCTCAAGCCGATGCGATGAAAGAAAATGGTATCAAAGTAGACTACTGTTTAGAGTTCGATGTACCAGATGAAGTGATTGTTGATCGTATGGCTGGCCGTCGAGTTCACCCTGCATCAGGCCGTGTTTACCACATTGTTTACAACCCACCACGTATCGACGGAAAAGACGATGAGACAGGTGATGAGCTTGTGATTCGCGATGATGACCAACCAGAAACAGTACGTAAGCGTTTAGGCGTTTACCACGAGCAAACTCAGCCATTAGTTGCTTATTATAAAGCAGAAGCTGAAGCGGGTAATACCCAGTTTGCAACAATCGACGGCACACAGCCAGTTGATAAGGTAAGCCAAAAGTTAGCAGAAGTTTTAGCGTAACTTAGCTCCTATTCAGATATTCAAGAACGCCATGTCTTTTAGATGTGGCGTTTTTTTATATTTGAATTACCAATGTAACTTGTTAAATTGATTAAACAAACATCGGGTTAGAAGGGAAAGATAATGGAAATTCAATATACGGCACTCTACGCAGGGTTATTGGCACTGTTTTATGTCGCACTGTCATTTCGCATCATAAAAATGCGCTTAACTTTTAAAGTAGGTATTGGTCACGGTGAGCAAAACGAATTACATCGTGCAATTCGAGTCCATGCTAATTTAGCAGAGTATGTGCCTTTTGCATTGTTGCTAATGCTGTTCTTGGAACTCAATCAAACCGAGGGCTGGATTCTAAATGTGTTGGGAACGATGTTGTTAATTGGTCGTGTATTTCATGCCATGGGCTTAGGTAAGAGTGCTGGGACGACAATGGCTAGAACGGTAGGTGGCGTGTTAACTTATTTAATGATGTTGATTGCGGCAGTATTAAATATCTTAGTTGTGTATTAAGCGCAGCGCTGGAAGCGTAGCTTTTATCCGGTAGGGGAGTGGAGTTAACTATTGCCACGTAGTAACTCTACGTAGTAACTCTACAAAGCAACGCGACATAGTAACTATTGTTAAATCACGGACACAAAAAAACCGGAGCATGCTCCGGTTTTTAAATAGGTATTCAACAAAAATTAAAGCGCTTTGATTTGAGCGTTTAAACGGCTCTTATGACGAGCTGCTTTGTTTTTGTGGATAAGACCTTTAGTTGCATAACGGTCAAGAACTGGAACAAGCGCAGTGAATGCTTCTTGTGCAGCTTCTTTTTGACCAGCTTCAATAGCTGTAACAACTTTTTTCATGAATGTACGCATCATAGAACGACGGCTTGCATTGTGACGACGAGCCTTCTCAGAAGTTATAACGCGTTTCTTAGCAGACTTAATGTTAGCCAAGGCTGACTCCTAAACTTTTATTCGATTAACCGGTTTTTTAAGGCCGCAGAGTGTGCCTTTTTCACTCGCTTTTGTCAAACGATTTTATATTAAAAGCTAATTTATAAATTCGTAAAACTCTGGCAAGCTATATGGTTTGTATTCTACAGCAAATTGAAGGAATGTCAGTGGCACTTTTAAAGTCGAGTCTAATTGTAAGTTTTATGACCCTAATTTCGAGGGTGTTAGGACTCGTTCGGGATGTGGTCATCGCTACTTTTGTCGGTGCAGGGGTAAATGCCGACGTTTATTTCTTTGCCAATCGCATTCCTAACTTCTTAAGACGGCTATTTGCTGAGGGGGCCTTTGCTCAAGCATTTGTACCAGTGCTGTCTGAAGTAAAAGAAAAACACGGCGATGATGCGGTTCGAGAATTAATTGCAAAAGTATCAGGGACACTAGGGGTCATTGTCTTGTTACTTACGTTATTTGCTGTTGTTGCTTCGCCACTGATTGTTATTATTTTTGGTACGGGTTGGTTTGTTGATTGGTTAAATGGCGGCAAACACGCTGAAAATTTTGAATTGGCGTCAGTGCTCCTTAAAATCACTTTTCCTTATCTGTTTTTTATCACTTTTGTCGCGTTATCAGGTGCGATTTTAAATGTTTATAACCGCTTTGCGGTCGCAGCGTTTACTCCAGTTTTTCTTAACATCTCAATTATTACCTGTGCTGTTTTGTTTCATGATAGCTTTTCACAGCCGGCCTATGCGCTGGCGTGGGGCGTGTTTCTTGGTGGCTTGGTTCAGTTTTTGTTCCAGTTACCATTCTTATTTAAGTCAAACCTCTTGGTTCGTCCTAAGTGGGGCTGGCATGATGAAAACGTTACTAAAATTAGGATGTTGATGTTACCTGCATTATTGGGTGTTGGGGTTCATCAACTTAATGCATTAGTCGATACCGTCATTGCTTCGTTTTTTGATCAAACTGGCTCAATTAGTTGGTTATATTACGCGGACAGGCTCATCGAGTTTCCACTTGGGTTGTTCGGGATCGGGATAGCAACGGTTATTTTGCCAAGTCTATCACGATTGCACAGTGCCAATGATCCAGCTAAATTCCAAGAAACCATGGACTGGGCCCTCAAAATGGTCTTGTTAATGGCGTTTCCTGCCATGGCTGGTCTAATGGTGTTAGGTCCTCAAATAATAGATTTGTTGTACACCCGTGGCGCCTTTACACAACATGATGCCACCCAAGTGTTTTATGCTTTAGTGGCGTATAGCTCAGGGCTGGTCTGTTATATGTCTGTAAAAGTCTTAGCACCGGGTTACTTTGCAAGGCAAGACACCAAAACTCCGGTGCGGTTAGGTATCATTGCGATGTTATCTAATATTGTTTTCAACTTTATGCTCGCGCCATTTTATGGTTATGTGGGACTTGCAATTGCAACCGCAATGTCGGCGACACTTAACGTGGTTATGCTTTATTTGGGACTACGCAAGCAAGGTGTTTATAGGCTTACCCGTGCAACTTGGTCGTGGATTCTAAAGCTCATTATCGCAACCTTAGTGATGACAGCGTCCTTACTGCTGTTAAAAGAACATCTAGCGAAAACGTTAGTGAGTATCTGGGCGCAGGCTGGTGGCTTGTTTGGTCTAATAGGTGCAGCTGTAGTGAGCTACTTTGCAGTATTGATTTTACTGGGTGCTCGCAAACGACACTTCACTATTTGAGACAAAAACTCTAGGTGTGATTAACTGACAATAGTTACTTGGCTAAAAAGCAAAAAAGCCTCAATAAAAAAATAACGCATTTATCAGTAGCAAACTAGGTGTAGCGGGTAGTAATTAACCCGCTTTTGCCGTTATAATTCGTCGGTTTTTTATCTACAAATGAAGGTCCAATGGAGTTAGTTCGAGGTTTAGTCAATTTAACTGAAAACCACAAGCGCTGTGTGTTAACAATTGGTAATTTTGACGGAGTACATATTGGTCATCAACATGTCCTTGATAAGCTGAGACAAGAAGCCAAGCGCCATGGCGTTCCGTCTGTGGTTATGGTGTTTGAGCCACAACCACAAGAAGTCTTTCTAAAAGACAAAGCGGCCGCCCGAATTCTAACTTTCAGAGATAAATATCAAAAGCTGAAAAAAATGGGCATAGATAGACTCATTGTCGTTCACTTCAATGATGAGTTTGCCGCTATGTCAGCCGACGGTTTTATAGAAAATTTGTTGGTAAAAAAGCTCGGAATACAACATTTAATTGTTGGTGATGATTTTCGATTTGGTCAAAAGCGCGTGGGTGACTTTACATTGTTACAACAAGCCGCGACCAAATTTGGTTTTACCGTAGAAGACAGTAAGACATTTTTGTTTTCGCAACAAAGAGCAAGCAGCACAGCGGTTAGGCAATACCTTGAGCAAGCTGATTTTGCCTCTGCTGAACAACTGTTAGGTGAACCATTTGAAATGAAAGGAAAAGTCATACACGGCCAAAAAAACGGTCGTAAGTTTGGTTTTCCCACTGCTAACATCGCGGTGAAACGAAAAGTGTTGCCAATAAAAGGTGTATTTGCAGTTCAAATAAACATGTTAGATAAAGTTTATTATGGTGTGGCGAATATAGGTAACAAGCCAACACTTGACGGCGTCAAACCCGTCTTAGAAACACACATTTTTAACTTTGACCAAAATGTATATGGGCAAAGATTATCGATTCAGCCTCTGTTTAAAATCAGAGATGAGCAAAAATTTGAATCGATCGAACAACTTATTTCTCAAATTCAAATGGATGTGGCAAACGCCAAATCCAAACTTAGTCAATATGGAATCGAATAACCATGAGTGATTACAAACATACTCTAAATTTACCAGAAACAGCGTTTCCAATGCGTGGTAATTTGGCTCAACGCGAGCCTAAGATGTTGGAAGAATGGCAAAAGAAAGATTTATACGGCCAAATTAGAAACGCAAAAAAGGGTAAAAAGAGCTTTATTTTGCATGACGGCCCTCCTTATGCAAACGGTGATATTCACCTCGGTCACTCTGTAAACAAGATCCTGAAAGACATTATTGTTAAATCAAAAACACTGTCTGATTTTGACTCGCCATACGTACCTGGTTGGGACTGTCACGGTCTACCAATCGAATTAATGGTTGAAAAGAAAGTTGGCAAGCCAGGCAAAAAAGTAACTGCAGCAGAGTTTCGTCAAAAATGTCGTGACTACGCGCAACGTCAAATTGACGGTCAGTTAGAAGGTTTTGTTCGTTTAGGTGTGGTTGGCGATTGGAAGAACCCATACAAAACAATGGACTTCACATCTGAAGCGAACATCATTCGTGCATTAGGCAAGATCATCGAAAACGACCACCTACAAAAAGGTGCCAAGCCAGTTCACTGGTGTACGGACTGTGGTTCGGCACTTGCTGAAGCAGAAGTTGAATACAAAGATAAAGTGTCTCCAGCGATTGATGTAATGTTTACAGCTGAAGATACAGAAGCGCTAGTATCTAAATTCTCTCACCCTGAGGGTCATGCGGGTGAAGGTGATGTGTCTTTTGTCATTTGGACAACAACACCTTGGACACTTCCTGCTAACCGCGCTATTGCGGTTGGTGCAGACGTTGAATATGTGTTGGCGCAAATTGAAGAGTCAGAATCTCACGACAAACCTTTCCGTTTAGTTGTTGCCGCGCCACTTCTAAATGATGTCATGGACCGTTACGGAATCACTAAGTACCACGCATTAGGTTATTGTAAAGGCACGGATTTAGAGTTGTTAAAGGCAAACCACCCGTTTGCTGGTTTCTCAGTGCCTGTTATTTTGGGTGATCACGTAACAACAGACGCGGGTACAGGTTGTGTTCACACTGCACCAGGTCACGGTCAAGAAGACTACACGGTTGGTTTACAATACGACCTAGAAGTCGCCAACCCAGTTGGACCAAATGGTGTTTATGTTGAAGGTACAGAGCACTTTAACGGTCAACACATTTTTAAAGCCAATGACAACATCATTGAGTTGTTAAAAGAAAATCAAAAGTTGTTAAAGCACGTTGCGTTTGAGCACAGCTACCCACATTGCTGGCGTCACAAAACTCCAGTTATTTTCCGTGCGACACCTCAATGGTTCATCGGTATGGACAAAGCGGGCTTGCGTCAAAAATCAATCGATCAAATCAAGAAAGTTGAATGGCTTCCAGAATGGGGCGAAGGTCGAATTGAAGGTATGGTAGAAGGCCGTCCTGATTGGTGTATCTCGCGTCAACGCACTTGGGGCGTGCCAATCACGTTATTCATCCATAACGAAACCGATGAATTACACCCAAATAGCATGGAACTAATGGAGCAAGTTGCTCAGCGTGTTGAAAAAGACGGTATCCAAGCGTGGTGGGATCTTGACGCAACCGAGCTACTAGGTGATGAAGCGGCGAATTACCGCAAAGTCGAAGACACGCTAGATGTTTGGTTTGATTCTGGTGTAACACACCACTTTGTTGTTGATGCTCGAGAAGAATTCGACAAGGCGGCAGATTTATACTTAGAAGGTTCTGACCAACACCGCGGTTGGTTCATGTCTTCATTGATGACATCGGTAGCAATGAACGACAAAGCACCTTACAACCAAGTGCTTACGCACGGTTTTACGGTTGATAAAAACGGCCACAAAATGTCTAAGTCTTTAGGTAACGTTATCGCACCTAAAGAAATCACCGGTGTTTACGGTGCAGATATCCTTCGTTTATGGGTTGCATCGACGGACTACACAGGTGAAATGACTGCCGATAAAGAGATCTTTAAACGTTCGGCTGATACATACCGTCGTATTCGTAACACGTCTCGTTTCTTATTGGCCAACCTAAACGGTTTTGACCCAAAAACAGACTTAGTTGATGAGTCTGAAATGGTCGCACTAGATCGTTGGATTGTCGGTAAAGCGGCACGTCTGCAAAACGAAATCATTGCAGCATTCGACAAGTATCAATTCCACGTAGTAATGCAAAAGCTAATGAACTTCTGTTCAGTAGACTTAGGTAGTTTCTACTTAGACGTTATTAAGGACCGTCAGTACACTGCAAAAGCAGACTCTACTGCACGTCGTTCATGTCAGACTGCGCTTTACTACATTGCAGAAGCGATGACACGTTGGATGGCACCAGTATTGTCATTCACTGCTCAAGAGATTTGGCAAGCACTGCCTGGCGAACGTGAAGAGTTTGTTTTCACAGGTGAATGGTACAAAGATATTGAAGCATTCTCTGCCGACACTGAGTTAGGTGATGATTACTGGTCACAAGTGTTAGCGATTAAAGAACAAGTTAACCGTGCACTAGAAGTAGCAAAAAAAGACAAAGTCGTAGGCGCGTCATTAGCGGCTGAAGTAACGTTATACGTTAGTGATTCTTTACAGTCGGTTCTTAACAAACTAGAAGATGAACTTCGCTTTGTTCTTATTACCTCGGTAGCCAAAGTAGAGTCTGTTGCTAACAAGCCGGCTGATGCTTTTGATTCTGAACTAGACGGTCTATTTGTCAGTATTACTGCAAGTGAAGCAGCGAAGTGTGACCGTTGTTGGCACCACTCGGATACGGTTGGAACGCACAGCGAACACCCAGAGTTGTGTACGCGTTGTGTTGAAAACGTAGACGGTGAAGGTGAAGAAAGGAAGTTTGCTTAATGACATCAGTAGTAAGTCAACGCAACGGATTGTGGTTTTTGCTTTTGAGCTTGGTTGTGGTTGTTTTGGACCAAGCAACCAAGCTTTGGATACTCGCAAATGTGCCTTTGTACTATGACATTAATATCCTGCCGATTTTTGACATTACTTATGTTAGAAACTTTGGCGCGGCATTTAGCTTTTTAAGTGATGCTGGTGGCTGGCAGCGTTGGTTCTTTACTATTATTGCTGCCGTTGTCAGTGTGTTATTGACGGTTTGGATGTATCAAACTGATTGGAAAGAACAACGACAACTCTGGTCCTTCGGCCTTATATTAGGTGGCGCGATTGGTAATGTTATTGACCGCTTGTCTTACGGGTATGTTGTTGACTTTTTACATTTTTATTATCAAAACTGGCACTTTCCAGCCTTTAACGTGGCGGATATAGCAATTAGTTGTGGTGCCGCTTTGCTCTTACTCGATGGTTTTATTGATTTCAAGAATCAAAAAGCCGCCAAGCAAGAAAGCGAATAATAAGGTTTAGTAGTGGATCAAATTAATATTCAAGCGGGAAGTGAAGTCGTATTTCACTTTACCATTAAATTATCAGATGACTCAGTGGCCGACAGTACTAAAGTCAGTAACAAGCCTGCGAAGCTAGTCATTGGTGACGGAAGCTTAACAAAAGGCTTTGAAGACTGTTTATTAGGTCTTGAAGCGGGTCAAGAGGCGACGTTTACACTTGCACCAGAAGATGCATTTGGACAACCAAACCCAGACAATATTTATTATGTTGACCGAACTAAGTTTTCAGATGTAACGCCAGAAGTAGGTGCAATTATTGCGTTTACACAACCAGATGGTTCTGATTTACCAGGCCTTGTTCGCGAAGTTGCTGGACAGTCTGTAACTATCGACTTTAATCACCCATTAGCGGGGCAGACATTGACGTTTGAAGTAGAAATTATTTCAGTCGATAATTCCGCACAAGCGGTCAATTAGGAGTAACTATGGACGTTTTATTAGCAAACCCAAGAGGCTTTTGTGCCGGTGTTGACCGAGCAATTTCGATTGTAGAAAGAGCGTTAGAAGTTTTTCAGCCGCCAATTTATGTACGCCACGAAGTGGTTCATAATAAGTTTGTTGTCAATGGCCTTAGAGACCGTGGGGCAATTTTCGTTGATGAGCTTAATGAAGTACCTGATGACAGTATTGTCATTTTTTCTGCGCATGGGGTTTCACAAGCGGTTCGCAATGAAGCAAAACGCCGTGGTTTAAAAGTCTTCGATGCGACTTGTCCGTTAGTGACAAAGGTTCACATGGAAGTGACTAGAGCTTCTAGAAAAGGCATTGAGTGTATTTTGATTGGTCACCAAGGACACCCTGAAGTGGAAGGCACTATGGGCCAATACAGCAATGAAGAAGGTGGTATTTACTTAGTAGAATCGCCTGCCGATGTTGACACTCTAGAAGTTAAGAATCCAAATGAATTGTACTATTGCAGTCAAACCACATTATCAGTCGATGACACTGCTGATGTAATCGACGCATTGCGCGCTAAATTCCCGAATATTGAAGGTCCGCGCAAAGATGACATTTGTTACGCAACCCAAAACCGTCAGGACGCGGTTCGTCAGCTAGCTAGAAAAGTAGACTTGATGTTAGTTGTTGGCGCGGCAAACAGCTCTAACTCAAATCGCCTACGTGAGTTAGCAGAAAAAGTTGGTACAACTGCGTATTTAATTGACGATGCGTCTAACATCGAGCTTGAGTGGTTGGCCGGCAAACCTAACGTCGGTGTTACCGCTGGGGCATCTGCACCAGATGTTTTAGTTCAAGGTGTCATTAATCGACTCAAAGAGCTAGGTGCTAATAATGTAATGGAAAATCCTGGTAAAGAAGAGGATATCGTCTTTGCCGTTCCTGCAGAATTGAGGTAAGCACTTTGCTTGCCTTTCTTTTTTGTGAGAAAGACAAATAGGTACAGAGTTTTTAATACAGGGACAGTAAAGTTGGCGAATAATTATTTTTCATTGATAATTGATTATAGTACGATGAAAAAATAAACAGCAAAGGTTAAGGGAACTAAGCTTAGTCTGATGGGCTTCTGTCTGATTAGGTAGTAGGGCGGACAATGAAATTCTATACACCACATTCACCATCTTCCCAACGGGGAGTTGGCTTAATCGAAATCCTGATATCGCTGGCTGTGATATCTATCGGAATGATTGGCCTAGTCGGGTTACAGTTTTCTGTTTCAACCTCCAATCAAGACGCCTATGTAAAGTCACAAGCAACACTCATCATAGAAAGCTTATCAGATCGAATTCGAATTAACCGTCAGTATCAAAACCGCGATGACACAACGACTCCTGCGGTTGATGCAACAGACAATGCCTATACAACATTAAACAATTATAATTTTCGAAATTTAGACGCATGCGATGGCAATGAGTTTGAATGTTTTTGTGAGACTGTTCCCGTCGCAATAGACAACTGTCGTGACGAAGGAGCGGTTGATGCTGCTTTGTGCTCACCTCAACAATCGGCAATATTTGACGCGTATGAAGCGAGCTGCATGGCTGCGAGCATTATGGATGACATGGAAGTAGGCGTTGTGGCACTTAACCCGCTTCCTGGTTCAGGTGGCGATTTGGTAGGTCCTAACTCTATTCTGACTGTCTATACCGCATGGCCAGCAACAATTTGGAAGAACTTAGACCGCGCTGCTAACGAAATGTGCGAGCAAATACTAACCGCACAGGGCATCGCTGGCGACTATGAGTGTGTTTATATGGATTTAGTTGTGGGTGATGGTTCATGATTAGACGCACAAACCGAGGTTTTTCATTAGTAGAGTTACTTATATCGCTGACACTGGGCTTGATTATTACGTCAGCTTTGGTTCGTGTTTATCAGAGTAATAATAAGCTTCAAACCTACAATTACGCATTATCAACAATCCAAGAGGATGGCCGATACTTATTGGCTGTGATGCGACGTTCCTTGATGTCTGTGGGTGATTATAACGAGTTTTCAGCCAACCTTAATAGGGATGTCGACACGACCATTGAGATGGAATATGTCAAAGGTCATCCAGTTGTCATTGAAGGCGAATTTGCCGTTGATCCGACCGTAGGCTCAATAGACCGAGGTAACGGCAATACCGACCAGCTCACTGTTAATATTATGGCAAGCAATGCCTGTAACGGAACAGATTTTGATTTTAATCCGGACGAAGAGTTTCATGCGGTTAACCAATACTTTGTTGAAAACAATGCGTTACGCTGTCGAGGTTATGATGGTCGAGTATTGAGAGGTTTAAAGGCACCAGCAGGAGCACCTCAAGCGGTAACAATCTTGAATAATGTTCATGATTTTCAAGTTTTATACGGTATTACTCAACCAATAGGTGGCGTCGAAACTGGATATGTAACGTCTTGGGTGACCGCCGATCGAGTAACAGCATTTAACCGCCCCGATGGTAATAAAGCTGTGGTCGGTGTCAAACTTGCGGTTCTAATTAAAAACGATGATGAGATAAATATCGAAAGTACTCGTAAAGTAAAACTATTAGGTAACCCGGCGTACGAAGTACCGAGTGACGGTTTGTACCGTGTTTTTGAAACGGTTATTTTGTTCCGAAATTCGTGGAACCACATAGTAGTAGGAATGTAGACATGACTAAAACCCAAAAAGGTATCGCACTAGTTATCGCGCTAGTCCTCTTAACCTCTATGACAATCGTTGGTGTGAGTTCGGTTTCTTCAGGGCTGATGCAAACCAAGATGGCCTCTAACCAAAATATGGTTTCGATGGCATTTGATGCCGCTGAGGCTTCTGTAGAAGGAGTTGTTCATGAGAGTGGTTCTGGTGATTTACGGACCGGGCAAGTTCTAGACGCAGCAGGAGATCCTGTATACGACACGTTAACTCAAGCGCGCACAGATGGTCAGGTAGGTGTCAATAACCGAATAGACCTGACTGCACTGCCTACTTGTGATGAGCTGGCTAATGCACTTTGGTCAGAGAGAACCATCACAAGTGGTGGCCTGCAAGATGACCAAGTACACGATAATGTGGGAACATTGATGGATGTCCCACCTATTAATGCCTGGTCAAAGTCGGCATTTGTAGGCCTTAAAAACCTCACGGACCCAACGTCAGGGCTAGTGTCGAGTATTGTTGATACAGACGGATCACGTAATCGAACCTTATTAGAAGTTTTTATTGTAAAAGGCTGTGGGCATGTAGAGGGTAGTGCTGTTAATGCGGTGAGTCGAGTTGTTGTATCTAGACAAACAGTAGAAATTGGAGATACGGAATAATGAAAAGTTTTAAAAGCCTTAAGGTGACGTGTCTCTCACTTGTGTATGGATTAGTGACCTCGTTTGCCGCATATGGTGACGATATTGAGATTTATTATGGTATCTCCGATCAAAACCAGGTCGTCAACCCTAACGTAATTTTTATCCTCGATACCTCTGGAAGTATGGGCTGGCACGATGGTGAAGAAACAAGCCGAATGTACCGTACGAAAGAAGCATTGAGAAGTGCACTTAGCTCTATTTCTGACGTGAACATCTCACTAATGAGGTTCAGTAATGTCGGTGGTCGCGTACTACTTCCAGCTAAAGACATTGACGAATTGTGGGATAGTTATGAAGTCGTGCGCTCAATAAAAGGTCCCACTGATTTTGCCATTGAAGTTGATGGCGGTGATATTTATACAACTGATTCTGACTTGTACTTAGTCGGAGATGATGATCAAGGAAATCGCTTCCATGGCTTGCGTTTTTTGGATATGGACATTCCAAAAGGGGCCATTATTCAAAGCGCCCATATTACTTATTATAGTTATGACCAATCATCGACCGTTCAGGTGCCCATCAGGTATACGGCATCTTTACCATCAGTAGCGAAGCTTGCAGGAGATTATGGCACATTTGTCGAGGGAAATAACTTTCAAGATGAAATGGAAACTGTACTGGGTTTGGATACCGCGACTAACGGAGATTGCTCTGATCCTAGTGAGGCGGTTTGTTGGATACCTGCTATCGATACGAACGGTGATGGTACACCTGATTTTTCTTGGCTTATAAGCAACTTCCCAATTAATACCACTAACCTAGCCAGCCTAATTCAAACAGTAATAGACGACTCAGGCTGGAATACAGGGGATGCTATCAAGTTATTTGGTGAGGCCTTGGGGAATGGCGGTGATAATCATCTTTATGAAGCATGGAGCATAGGTGACAATAGTGGTATCAACAGGAAAATGGCTCCACAATTGACCGTTCGTTATACCTTACCAAGCAATATTGAACCAACTTATACGGTCAGAGATAAGTTAATAAGCTTAGTTGAAGAAGTAGTTGCTGAGGGGGGAACACCTGTAACGGACACCCTATATGAAGCATTTTCCTATATTAATGGTTTGAACGTGCCATACGGTTCAACCAGAGCAATACTCAACCCAAATGATACAAGTTTTGCAGATGATAGACTTGCATCTCTTAGTCGATTAAGTCATCCAGATACATTAGAAAGCCCGAGTTTAACAAATAACTTTAGCTGTGATTCAGACAAGCTGACATCAGTTGAATGTAGGTTTAGAGAGTATGCCAATGCGTCCACTCTAAAATATGAATCACCAATTGATCCAGAGTTTGGTCAATGCCAAGCCAACTATATTGTTTTATTCAGTGACGGTGCACCTAACGGCACTACATTAGCAAGTGAAATTTCCACAGTTACAGGTGAAAATTGTAGTGGTGAAGCTTGTGCTGAAACACTTGCAAGGTACATGGCTAAGATTCCTTCGGAACGCGGCGATGACAGTAACTATGCGCAGACTTTTACCTACACAGTAGGGTTTGAGTCTGATGGTTTTAATGATCAGTATTTGAGAGATTTAGCAGAAGCAGGCAGTGGTCGTTTCTATTCTGATAATACCACAGCGGGCCTTGCAGAAGCCTTCACCAAAATCTTAATTGAGGCCAAAAAGGGCGCCAGTACGTTCGTTGCACCTGGCATATCAGTTAATCAGTTTAATCGTTTGACTCACTCTAACGACATCTATTATGCGTTGTTTGACCCTCGTCCTAATGACTATTGGCCAGGAAACCTAAAAAAATATAAGTTAATTGATAGTGTTGTGTTAGATAAAGACAGCAACCCTGCAATCGCCGAGGATGGCTTCTTTAGTGACGATGCTCATGACTGGTGGTCACAGTCTAGCTCGTTGATTGGACCATTTGTTGAGCGCGGTGGTGCAGCGTCACGTCAGGAAATTATCCGTAATGTTTATACAGACGTAAGTAGCCCTACTACAAAACTAACAAGAGATGATTCTCGAATTACTAAAGCCTTGTTAGGTATTGAAGGCGAAGCAAATTCAGATACGCTTCGTTCTGATCTTATTGATTGGATGCTCGGATATGATGTTCAAGACTTAGATGGTGACAATGTAACCTCTGAACCTAGATACCAAATGGCCGACCCTCTGCATTCAGAGCCACTTTTTTATCAATATGGTGACAAGTCATCAGTATATATAGGCACCAATGAAGGATACTTATTGTCTATCGATGCCGAAACAGGGCAGGAAAACTGGGCCTTTGTACCTGAAGATTTAATCGACAATATGTTTGTCTATTATGAGAATGGCAGTGTATTTAATACACGTAAGTACGGCATGGATGGCGCAATTAACGCTTGGACAGAGGACGATAGAAATTATTTAGTTGTTGGACAGCGCCGTGGTGGAAGTAATTATTATGTCTTGGATATTACAGACAGAACAACACCGATTTTTAAGTACAAAATAGAAGGTGGTACTGGCGACTTTAGTAACTTAGGGCAGTCTTGGTCAAAGCCTACGGTTACTTCTATTAAAGATACTGATGGCACTAAAAAGAAAGTCCTAATCTTTGGTGGCGGTTACGATACGAATCAAGATACCAACACTGTTCGCGAGACAGACTCAATAGGTAACTCAATATTTATTGTTGAAGCTAAAACCGGTAACAAGCTTGCTGAGATTTCAGGTAAAACCGGAGGTACAAAACGAGTCACTATTGGCGACATGCAAAATAGTATCCCTAGTCGAATTGCTGTTATTGACAGAGATTTTGATGGCACGGTAGATCATATGTATTTCGCAGATACCGGCGGTCACTTATTTAGAGTGGATGTGTACAACGGTGAAACTTCATTGAGTGACTTATTCCAAGGACAGCGCATTTACACGACATCGGTTGCAGATTCTGAAGAAAAAAACCGTCGTTTCTATTATGCGCCAGATATTGCCGAGATAGTCTATAAGGGCGAACACTACTATGCGGTAACTATAGGCTCGGGCTATCGTGCACACCCGTTGAATGAAGACATTCAAGATTCAGTCTTGATGTTAAAAGATCACGGAGTATTTAAGCTAGATACCGATGGCAAATACATGTTCCCTGATTTTTCCAATTCAGGCAGTATCGCGCAACTTTCACCAACAGTACCAACGGTAACTAATATCAATTCTTACCTAGGTTATGAGTTTAATTTAACGCAAGGTGAAAAAGTAATAACAGGCGTTTCCATTATAAACAGTAAGTTGGTTTTCTCTACTTATGATCCAAGTACGGCAGGCTTAATTGAAAACAGTTGTTCTGCTGCTCAAGGTGGTGGTCGAATTTACGCGATAAACCTAATTGACGGCCAAGCGTTACTCGACAATAACAACGATGGGGTAATTGATTATAATGACACTTTTGTTGAGCTTGAAAAATCGGGTATTCCAGCCGAGCCAAGATTGATCATTACCGATCCCGATGCACCAACTTTATGCGTGGGTACAGAGTGCGCCGATACAATTCGTTCGGACGACGATGCCAATGCCTTTGAGCGGTTATTGGGTGAAATTACAGGCCCTAATAGTCGTCTTAATCAAATATTTACCAATTCATGGAACAGCGAAATAGAACGTTCTACAAAGGATGATAATTAATATGTTGAAGTTTACATCTGGCCGCCCTCTAAAAGGGTTTACGTTAATCGAAATGTTAATCACGTTAGCGATCGTTGGTATTTTGGCCTCGGTGATTTACCCGTCTTACACCAGCTATGTAGAGCGCTCTTACTGCATTCAAGCGCAGGCTGATCTACTTGACTTTGCAAGTGCGATGGAACGCCACAAAGCAACTACCTTTAGCTATGAGGATGCGGCCGGAACGCAAGCCTCACCGACCGATACTGGTTCACCCTGGATTTATCCAAGCCATTCTCCAGCAGATAAGCCGGCGGCAGATAAACGTTATGACTTAACAATAGAAAGTGTTGATAATAACGGAAGAAGCTATGAGCTCAAAGCAACCCATGTGGACTCAGGCTCAGGTGGCGCAGCGGCTCCAGGCAACCCAGCTCCAGCGATGATGAGTATTTTCTCTGATGGCAGGAAAGCGTTTGATCAAAGCAATGACGGTAATTATCAAGCAGATGAGTTTTCTTGGAGCTGCTAAGATGAAAAACAAAGGTTTTACGCTAATTGAAGTGTTAGTGACACTCGCACTTTTTGCCATTATCACTACTTCAGTAGCGCCGTCAGTGAATAACTTTTTTGTTCGCAACAAAGTGGCCGCGACGGTCAATAATATTAGTTCGGCGTTGCAATTTGCTCGGCATACTTCAATTAGTGAAAACGAATTTGTCGTGGTCTGCCCAACGACCGATATGGAAAACTGTTCAGGAAGTAAAGATTGGACATCAACTAAGATGGTTTTCATCGATGAAAATGAAGATGGTCAAAGGGGCATAAACGAAGAGCTGCTTGGCAGTGCGGATGCTGTTAAGGACTTTCATATTCGCTCTACCAGAGAGTCAATTGTTTTTGCACCCGTGAATACAGCAGGTACGACAAACGCAACAATTTCAATCTGTCGAAAAGAAAACATCAATAGTTTTGCTCGAGCCTTAACAGTCTCCACCGTTGGACGTGTTTCGATAGAAAAAGACTCGAGTGTAATTAACTGTACATAGCAGGCTATATTAATAGCCTGAGTAATCAGTCGTAAACGGTAGGGATTGGTTGGCGTTTGTGCTGCGTCGCATTAAAGATTGCTACTAGCTTGTCTTCAACCTCTTTAGACACTGGTTTACCTTCTAAAAAGTCATCGATTTGATCATAAGTTAAACCTAATGCATCTTCGTCTTTTTTACCCGGCGCTAGTTCTTCAAGATCTGCTGTTGGTGCTTTAGTAACTAATACGTCCGGTGCACCTAGATATTGTGCTACTTGGCGTACTTGACGCTTGTTTAGACCAAATAAAGGAATTAAGTCACAAGCGCCATCACCCCACTTAGTATAAAAGCCTGTTATGTTTTCAGCTGAGTGGTCTGTACCTAACACTAATCCATCCAATAATCCTGCAATCTCATATTGAGCGACCATGCGCTCACGAGCTTTAACATTTCCTTTTACGAAGTCTTTTTTGGCATCCGTTAGAGGCGCTAATAAATGTTCTGGCAGGGCGCTCATCACTTCATTGTGTAATGCATCTGCGGCAGCTTTAACATTCACTGTGACCACCTCTGTTGGCTTTATAAAGCTAAGGGCAAGTTGAGCTTCATCTTCATCGGCCTGCACACCATAGGGAAGACGAACGGCAATAAATTGATAATTTTCACCGGTCTCTTCGATTAGCGACTCTACCGCTAATTGAGCAAGACGTCCGCAAGTTGATGAATCAACACCACCGCTAATGCCTAACACTAACGTTTTGGTTTTTGAGGCTAACAATGTTTTTTTAATAAAAGAGACACGACGCTCGACTTCAGCGGCTGGATTAATCTCTGCTAATACTTTCATTTCTTCGCGTATTTGTTTGGCATCCATAGATTTAACACTTCTCAAGTTAGGCTTGTAAGCGTATTCTATGCCAATCAACTCCAACGCTCTAGTTGAAATTTAAATCAAATTGAATCAAACGTTAAAATAAGAGACCGTCATGAAAAAAATTACCGCAATCATTAAACCATTTAAATTAGATGACGTGCGAGAGGCACTTTCTGATCTTGGTGTAAATGGTATGACAGTAACTGAAGTAAAAGGATTTGGACGTCAAAAAGGGCACACTGAATTGTATCGTGGCGCTGAATATATGGTTGATTTCTTACCTAAAATGCGAATTGAAATTGTCGTCGTTGATGAGATGTTGGATCAGGTAGTTGAGTCAATTTTAGAAACCGCTCAAACAGGCAAAATAGGCGATGGCAAAATTTTTGTTGAGCCTGTTGAGCGAGTTATTCGAATCCGTACAGGTGAAGAGAACGATGCCGCAATCTAGTTTTCTAGACTAAAGTTATTTTCAATTTAGCTTCAATTGCAAGCCAAGGTGTTTACCTGGTAAGTCGAATGTAAGCTTAGTTAACAAAAAGCCCGAGTTTGACTCGGGCTTTTTGATTTATTTGGGAACATTGAGGTTAACTAGCGCGTTATCGACATGGTCCAGGGAGTAGACCAGTAGAGTACACGTTAGTTAAGTTGCACTAATTAACAGTCTTTCTCTAACAGTTTTTGACCAATGGAAATCGTTCTTGGTTTCAATGCTTCAGGAACTTCGCGTTCTAAATTAATGTGTAGTAGGCCATTTTCCATTTGCGCATCGATGACCTTAATATAGTCACCTAGTTGGAAACGGCGCTCGAAGTTTCGCTCAGCAATTCCTTGGTATAAATATTTTCTTTCTTCACCTTCTTCTTGTGACGACGCTTTGGTGCCTTTCACAATAAGGGTGTTGTGCTCTGATTGAATTTCCAGTTCGCTTTCTTTAAATCCAGCGACGGCCATAGTGATTCGATATTTGTCTTCAGCAACCGACTCGATATTGTACGGAGGGTATCCTGCGCTCTTGTCGTTGCGATTTGCCGAATCTAATAATGACGCTAAGTGGTCAAAGCCAATAAATGAACGGTACAGTGGAGATAGATCTACGTTTCTCATAATCTCTTATCCTTTTAATTAAGCAATAAGTTAAAAATAAATAGTATTAAATTAAATGGTTTTTCATACGAACAAACCGTTGAGCCTAGAGGACCCTAATGGCGTCTCATCAGGCTCAATACCTATCTATGTTCACTCTTAATAATTTCAAGAATAAAAAATAAATAAAAAATGATTTTGTTTATAAGGTTTTGATAATTATGTGTTTAATTTATTAAATTTAATGTAAAAATTAATTGTTAGTGGTCTCATTCGTCGTCTCTGTTGTTAACTCTTCGAGCGCTTCTGTCGCTGATTGAGACTCAGAGTCATTAGGATTTTGTTCAGAAATTGACACCAGAACAGAAAGTGCTGCGTCATAATCTGGTTGCTCTGATAACTCACTCACGATCTCTTTATAAACCACTTCATTATCAGGACCAATGACAAATACGGCACGGGCCAACAGACCCATATCTTTTATTAACAAGCCATAGTTCATCGCGAAATCACGCCAAACTGAGTCAGAGTAAGTTTGAATACGTTCAATGTTTTCAGCTTGGCAAAAGCGTTTTTGTGCAAATGGCAAGTCAGCACTTATAGTAATCACTTCGACGTCTTGTGGAAGTAGCTCCATTGCGTCGTTAAAACGTTTGGTTTGCAGACTACACACCCCTGTATCCAAACTGGTTACGGCACTTATTAGAAGTGGCTTACCAGCAAAGTCGTGTTTTGTTTTGATCTTAAATCTGTCATCAAC
>NZ_CEYNSH010000043.1:0-2698 GCF_982872775.1 Psychrosphaera sp.
CCGCCGTGAAAGGGCGGTGTCCTAGGCCTCTAGACGATGGGAGCACTAAGACTTATAAAGTGAGACAAGATGGTGGAGCTAAGCGGGATCGAACCGCTGACCTCTACACTGCCAGTGTAGCGCTCTCCCAGCTGAGCTATAGCCCCTCAAGGTGTCTCAACAGAGTGGCTGTTTGCCTCAACTGCGGGGCGCATTCTATGCACTCACTTTATTTTCGTCAACCATTATTTAAAGAAAAATTGCTAACTTTAGGTTGTTTGGTTATTTTTTTTGCATAATGGTTAAAAAAACAAAGAGAAGTATTCAAACATTAATCAACTCTCTCAATTTAAAACAATAAATAAAAAAGCCAGTCTACTAGACTGGCCTTCCCTTTTTGCTTAAATCGCTTAATAAATTAATTATTGTTGCGCTTCGCGAGCTTCAATAAAGCTAATAGCATCATCGATGCGTGACAAAACTTTATCTTTTGGAAGAAGTTCTAAAGTCACATCTAATGACGGTGAATTACCGCCACCTGTTACTGCAACGCGTAGAGGCATACCAACTTTGCCCATACCTACTTCTAGTTCTTCTGCTGTCGCATTAATAGCAGCTTGGATATCACTGCCCTGCCATTCTGATAAGTCAGCTAATTTTTGACGAACTACTTGAAGTGGCGCTTTGGCAACCGGACGCAGATGCTTTTTCGCTGCTTTTTCGTCCAACGAATCAAAATCAACATAAAAATAAGTGCTGATCTCAGCCATTTCTTTTAAGGTTTTAACCCTTTCTGCCTGAATTTCTACGATAGACTCTAATTTCGGACCTTTTGATACATCGATACCAGCTTGTTCAAAATGCCATGCTAAATGTTTAGCCACTTCTTCTGCTGGCAACAACTTCATATATTGTTGGTTCATCCAGTTTAACTTTTCAGTATTAAACGCAGAAGCTGAGTTATTAATGTCATTAATATCGAATAATTCGAAAAGCTCTTCTTGAGTAAAGATCTCTTGATCGCCATGAGACCAACCCAAACGAACTAAATAGTTGATGACTGCTTGTGGTAAATAACCATCATCGCGGTATTGCATTACGCTAACGGCACCGTGACGCTTTGATAGCTTTTTGCCATCATCACCCAAAATCATTGAACAGTGAGCGTACTGAGGTACTTGTGCACCTAATGCTTTAAAGATGTTAATTTGGCGAGGCGTGTTTAATAGGTGATCTTCGCCGCGGATAACATGGCTCATGCCCATTTCCCAGTCGTCAATCACAACACAGAAGTTATAAGTAGGCGTGCCATCTGTACGTTGAATGATTAGGTCATCCATTTCTTCATTGGCAATGCTCATGTCACCGCGAATTGAATCTTTAAATTCTACCGCGCCATCCAATGGATTTTTGAAACGAATAACATAAGGTGCATCTGTTGGTTGGTCCGCTTCTGCTAAATCACGACATTTACCATCGTACTTAGTTCGCTCACCATTTTTTTCTTGTTCTTCACGTAAGCTCTCTAAACGTTCCTTAGAACAGAAACACTTATATGCTTTACCTTCGTCTAATAACTGTTGAACATACTTCTTATATGTATCAAAACGTTTGGTTTGGTAAAACACCTCGCCATCGCCTTCCATACCTAACCAAGACATACCATCCAAAATAGCTTGAACGGCTTCAGGCGTTGAACGTTCTAAATCGGTATCTTCTATACGAAGAATGAACTTACCATTATGACGCTTTGCGTATAACCATGAATAAAGTGCAGTACGTGCACCACCTACGTGTAAATAGCCCGTTGGACTTGGGGCAAAACGAGTAACAACGCTCATTTATCTTTCCATCTTGTTTTATCAATAATAATTGCACGCTATTCTATAGAAAAACGTGAGGGACTTAAAATGCAATATTGGTTATTTAAATCAGAACCCGATGAATATAGCATCGATGACTTAAAAGCGGAGCCAAAACAAATAGTACGATGGGACGGAATACGCAATTACCAGGCTCGCAATCTAATCCGTGATCAAATAAAAGAAGGTGATGGTGTTCTCTTTTATCACTCTAGTTGTAAAAAGGTAGGTATAGCAGGCTGCGCAGAAGTCGTTGGTGAACCCTACCCTGACCCTTTGCAATTTGATCCAGAAAGTAAATATTACGATCCAAAATCAGATGTAGAGTCTCCAAAATGGTTTTCTATCGACATAAAGTACCGCTGTCATGCCAAAAAACTGCTGCCACTTTCAAAAATAAAAACAAATCCCTTATTAGAAAATATGGTTTTGGTTAAGCAAGGACGTCTTTCTATTCAACCTGTGACAAAAGAAGAGTGGAAAATTATCACTGAAAACCTCATAAACGGTTGATAATTTAAACACAAAACCGATTTTTTGAACGGTTTGTTTAAGTTTTGTCCGAAAGGTTATATTTTTTTAAAATTAGTGTTGACTCTAAATCAAGGCACCCTATAATACGCCCCACTTGAGCAGCAACGGGGTTCAAGTTAACAAAGCTGGGCGGTTAGCTCAGTTGGGAGAGCATCGCCCTTACAAGGCGAGGGTCACTGGTTCGAGCCCAGTACCGCCCACCACTTACTTTAAGTGTTCCAGCTTTGTTAGATAGTTTTTGATTGGGCGGTTAGCTCAGTTGGGAGAGCATCGCCCTTACAAGGCGAGGGTCACTGGTTCGAGCCCAGTACCGCCCACCACTT
>NZ_CEYNSH010000043.1:2798-26210 GCF_982872775.1 Psychrosphaera sp.
CATCGCCCTTACAAGGCGAGGGTCACTGGTTCGAGCCCAGTACCGCCCACCACTTTCATACTTATTCTTAGCAAAATACAAATTCTAAACCATAATGAAATGACCCTAACTATGAGTTATTCGTTATGAAACATCTTCTTCGTCGCTTTTCTATCATGAAGTTGGTCGTGATCAGCACCGCCACATTGCTTCTTTTTGTAATAACGTTAATTACCTACAACGTTTGGAAAAACATCCAACAAATTGATGAATTAAAAGCGGACGTCGAGATTGTTGGTATTTTGAGTGCTTTAGAACAAGTTGCACACCATCATGCTGTAGAGCGTGGATTAACGGCTGGTTACTTGGCTTCAAAAGCTCCACAACAAAAACAAAAAGTAGATGCCCAAAGACAAAAGGCAGACCAATCTGTTTTAGTATTACAACAACTGTTAAATCAGCACCAACACCCCAAATTACAAAACAGGCATACAAAAATACTGTTTGACCAACTAAAATCTAAAGAAAGTGTTCGCACTGCCGTGGATAACCTAAACGGCCAATCAGCATTTAACTACTACAGCTCCTTAAACGCCATTACGCTGGATACCGCCACCCAGTTAAAAAATCTAATTTTTAGACCCACACTTGGGGAACAAGTAACTTCCGCATTCCTTCTCGCAAAGTACAAAGAAAAAATGGGCCAAATAAGAGGAAAAATTAACGGTGTATTGGCTGCAGGTGAACTTAACGCTAATCAAAAAAGCCTAATCGCTAACTATTATTCTGAGCTAAATAGAGTGACTTCATATCTCAAAAACAATGTTAAGCCAGAAACAGCTGCTGCTGTAGAAGAAACAGTTAACACTAAAATATTTCGAACTAACAAAAAAACGATAGAGTTGATTATTAATGACTTCAATCGCAATCAAAACATTTTGCCTGATAATGAATCTTGGTTTGCCTCCGCGACGAAACAAATAGGTGAAATCAAATCACTATTGGATGCTAACTGGTCGTTGGTAAATAAATCGGCACAGCAAGAATTAGCTGATTTAAAAAATTATACGATTAGCTTGATCATTGGTTTTTTGGTCGCTTTGTTCATTGTGTCTTCAATAAACGTTCATTTAATTTTGAGGCTTAAAGCAACCTTGAAACACCTAGTTGGTGCCCTCGAAGAGGTTGAACAAGGAAACCTTAACGTCAGTCTTAGAGTCAATCAGAATGATGAGTTAGGCTTTATCTCTAAAGCAATGAATAAAACCGTTAACGCATTTAAAGGGCTACTATTAGCAATTGAAGGCTCAGTAAAACAAGGCGCGAAATTAAACGACGAAATGAATTCGATTACTGAAGTTGTACTGCAAGACTCTCAAAAGACCCAATCAATGGCGACCAATATAGCAACGGCCATAGAACAAATGTCACAGACATCAAAAGAAATTGCCGAGTCTGCGTCGAATACACTCTCTGCAAGCGATAGTCTTCACAAAGTCGCATCAAAGCTCATTTCTAATAGTGATCAAAGTCAGTCCACTATAAATCAGCTAGTCACTAGTATGGTAGATGCAGAACACAAAAGCACAGCGATGGAAAAACAAGTTTCGGAAATCTATTCCATTTTGGATACCATCAGTAGCATTGCAGAGCAAACCAATTTGTTGGCTTTAAATGCTGCGATAGAAGCTGCGCGTGCAGGGGAGCACGGACGAGGGTTTGCTGTTGTAGCAGATGAGGTAAGAAGCTTAGCAAGCAACAGTAAAACCTCTTCTGAACGAATAGGCCATTTGCTCAATGAGCTAAAAAGTTTAAGTGACGGGGTTGTTAATAGTATCCAAAAAAATACTAGCCTGAGCCAACAAACGTCACAAGACTTCGAGGAAGTGAAAAAGCTGTCAAGCTCGGTATTCCAGCAAAGTGAACTGCTTGAAAGCTTAGCAACAACAGTCGCCAGTGCCGCAGAGCAACAGTCGGTAGTTTCTACAGAAATTGCTGGCGACACGGCGGCAGTTCAAGACTTTGCCAATCATGAAGTCGAAGCGACTCAAGACCTTGAGCGTATTTTCAAAAAGCTAATTCAAAATGCGGAAACACTCGAATTAAACCTTAATAAATATACGTTTAAAGAAACTGAGCTAAATACTTAGCAAGCTCTAGCATGCCAAACTTATTTGCCTTGGCTTCTGCATCTGAATTGTAGTTGGTATTCGTGTTCACGTCGTAAGCATAGTGATTACCGTTTTCATCGGTGATCACTTCAATACCTGCTACTTGCACATTATTATCCGCCAAAAACGCCTCTAAGGCTGGGATAAACTCAGGATTATAGTTATTCAAAATCTCAAATTTAGGTGTTGTATTGGCTTGTGCCTCTTGAGCCTGATCCGAATTACCACTCGTTGGACAGAACTGATCTTCAATCGAACATACATCAGCAGGACATAACTCAAAGCCTTTTGATGTATCAACTTTAACACCATATAAAAACTTACCACCGATAAACTCATGACGAATAATAAACGGCTGCGGTGCTTTGATGTACTGTTGAACCAATGTAATACCATCAACCGGCTCATCGAAACCTGGGCTATTAACGTAATTTTCGAGTTCTTCAATAGACTCAAATAAATAGACCCCCTGCCCTTTACCCGCGCGGTTATGCTTGGTAATAAAAGGAGTCATATTTAATTTTTTGGCCGCATCGATAATTTGTTGTTTACCTACAGCAGCAATTGTCTTTGGTGTCGTCACTCCAGCCAAATTTAAAGCCATATATTGGTTTGCTTTACTCACTTCTAATCTCAATGCGCGAGTACCATTAATAACAGTGCGGTCGTGACGTTCTAACCATGCTAACACGGCTTCGGTAAATTCTGGTGCAAAACGGTGGCCACGAGTATGCGAGGAAGCACTGATACGGCTATAAAAAATACCCTGTGGCGGCTCTGATGAGAGATCAATAGTGCCTTGGTCTAAATGCCACATTTCATACGGCAAGCCCAACTCTTTTAAACGGTTTTCTAAATGAATGGTCCATTCATTGTTTTCGTGAATCACATAAATTTTGGACATAATCACTTCTTTTCATTGAATCAAAATATTAAGAGCGATTTTATCATGAGTCTTTCCAAATGTATCTTCGCTCACTCTTTAGTCCAGTCTTTGTTCCGCCCAACAAACCTAACTTTAAGTAAAAATAAAATTACATCGGCTTGGTATTTTTCTCAGCTGGTAGGTTTTGCATTTAAGCGAAAATAAGGCACATTACGCTCATAAATATAAATAAAAACTTAATCCTCAATCCATGCCTTTCAACAGGGTTTATCAAAGTGAGAACGACAATCGAATGAACTTTTCATTAACAGAAGAACAACAACTAATTTTGGACACGGCGCGCCAGTTTGCAGAAAATGAATTAGCCCCACACGCCGCAGATTTAGATAAGACAGGAAACAGAGAGCGACTTCTAACAAACTTAAAAATGTTAGCTGAATTGGGTTTCATGGGTTTAAACGCCAGTGCTGATTACGGCGGTAGTGAAGTCGGCCCTATTGCATTTAGCCTAGCTATTAAAGAATTAGCTAAAGGTTGTGCATCAACAGCGGTCACAACGTCAGTAACCAATATGGTCGCAGAAGTTATACAAGCGGTGGGTAACGAGTCCCAAAAACAACATTACCTACCTAAAATTTGTTCTGGTGAGTATCCAGCGGCTGGTTTTTGCTTAACAGAAGCGAGTGCTGGTAGCGATCCTGCTGGTATGAAAACCAGTGCTGTAAAAGACGGTGACGACTACATTCTTAATGGCAGCAAAATGTTTATTACTAGCGCCGAATATGCCGGTGTTTTTGTTGTCTGGGCGGTCACTGACAAAGAAGCCAAAAAAGGCAAAGGCATTTCTTGTTTCTTAGTCGAAAATAATACGCCTGGACTCATTGTTTCACCCGCAGAACATAAAATGGGTCAAAAAGCCTCTGCGACCAATGAAGTTCGTTTTGAAAATTGTCGCGTACCTTCTACCGCCCTGCTTGGTAAAGAAAACGAAGGCTTTAAGGTCGCAGTTACTGAATTAGCTGGCGGTCGTATTGGTATCGGCTCGTTAGCATTGGGTATCGCAGAAGCAGCGATGGATTATGCTCGTCAATATTTGGCCGAGCGCGAGCAATTCGGCCAAGCCCTGATTAACTTCCAAGGCCTTCAATGGAAACTGGCAGAGCGTTACACCGAACTTGAAGCGGCTCGTTTGCTTCTTATGCAAGCCGCGTCGTTAAAAGAACAAGGACTGCCATTTTCGAAACAAGCGTCGATGGCAAAGCTTTTTGCAACAGAAAAAGCAAACGAAGCCTGTTATGACGCATTGCAAATGCTAGGCGGCTACGGTTACATCAACGAATATCCACTTGAGCGTATGGCTCGAGATGTACGAATTACAACTATTTATGAAGGCACGAGCGAAGTTCAGAAAATTGTCATTGCTCGCGAATTATTAAAAGAACTATAACAAGGTCAATATCATGGATTTACAAAATAAAATTGCCATCGTAACTGGCGGAGCTTCTGGCTTGGGTCGCGCAACAGCTGAAGGCTTAGTTGCTCAAGGTGTAAAAGTCGCTATTTTTGACTTAAATGAAGAATCAGGTAACAAAGCAGTAGAGGAGCTTGGTTCGGATAATGCGATGTTCAATATCGTTGATGTGACCAATGAAGACAGCGTCAACACAGCAATAAAAGACGTAATGAATCAATTTGGTGCGATTCACATCTTAGTGAACTGTGCTGGTATCGCCCCTGCTGCCAAAGTATTGGACCGTGAAGGTAATGCAATGGCATTAAATAAGTTCAGTACAGCCATTAATATCAACTTAATCGGTAGTTTTAATGTGGCTTCTAAAGTTGCAGAACAAATGGCCAAGAACGAACCTATGGGTGAAGCGATGGAGCGAGGCGTTATCATAAATACCGCATCGGTTGCAGGTTACGAAGGTCAGATGGGTCAAGCGGCCTACGCAGCAAGTAAAGGCGGTATCATTGCATTAAGCTTACCTATGGCTCGAGATTTGGCTAAAACAGGTATACGAGTTAATGCGGTTGCTCCTGGTATAATGGGGACACCAATGTTGTTAGGTATGCCGGAGAACGTGCAAGAAAGCTTGGTTGCCAATATTCAATTTCCTAAACGTATGGGCTTACCAAAAGAGTTTGCAGATTTGGTCGCTCACATTGCGAGTAATGCGTATATAAATGGTGAAGCAATTCGACTAGACGGCGCAATTAGAATGCAGCCTCGTTAGTCAGGTTACTCATATAAATCGCTAATCAAAGTCATTAACTCACGTCATTAATGTAATGAGATTTGCGACGAGTATTGATTAGCCTGAATTGAGAACTTAAATGAGCGAAGCACCTAATTGGTGACTCGCTCTTTTTTTTAAATAGGAAGGAATGGATAACCCAGTGTAATAATTGCCTATACGTAGAAATCGACCCGCTGATTGCCGTTTTCGTCAAAGTACTTGCCTTTACCTTGCTTTTTAGGCGCCAACTCTTCGTTCAATTCGTCTTTTTCAACGGCAAATTTGCGTTTTTTACCCTCGCGACCTTGTTTTTGAGGGTCGTCGTCTTCGGCTTTTTTGACTCCGGCATCCCGAGGAGTATGATCAACGTGGTACACATCCGTTTTATCCGGTTCGTTGGCGACCGGTCGTTGAATTGCGTTATACACAATATCAACCATGACTGCTTCTCCTTTCACTCGTCAATTAATACACACATAAATTAATACGCTTATTAATTCGTACAATTATTAACCAGTTATCGACCGTTATGCAAATTCTTTAACTTTTTCTATATTTAGTTATATAGATTGGGGTTGATTTATTAGATTAGAGCGTTTACTTTATCTTCATCAATTTGAAATTAGCAATTTACAACAATTAAGAAAACGAAAATCATTATGACGATTACATACGTAACACAATCTTGGAACCATCATCACGTACCAACGAAATAGTTTTCAGCTAATTTCGCTGGAGGCTATTGTAAGTCCTCCAAGCACAAACAAGTGAACCCCGGAGGCTTATACAACCTTCGGGGTTTTTTCGTATTAGGCGTTTAAAAAATTTAGGAATGAACATGACTGATAAAAATAGACTTCGCATAGCGGTACAAAAGAAAGGCCGTTTGAGCAACGAATCAATTAAGCTACTTAAAGCGATTGGCGTAAAGCTGTCGATTCGTGACCGTTTATTAATCGCACACTCTACCAACTTACCAATTGACCTTTTACTTGTTCGCGATGACGATATTCCTGGTTTAGTTATGGATGGCATTGCCGACCTTGGTTTTATTGGTGAAAACGAGTTAGAAGAGAAGATGCTTGAACGACAAGCCGCCGGCGAACCAGCTGAGTACAAAACGCTAAAACGTTTGGAGTACGGCGGTTGTCGTTTGTCTATTGCGGTACCTAACGAGTTTGATTACCAAGGTTTAGAGTCACTTCAAAACACAAAAATCGCAACGACCTACCCATACCTTCTTAAGCGTTTCTTAAATGAAAAGAACATCAACGCTCAACCGGTAATGTTAACTGGTTCTGTTGAAGTTGCGCCTCGTGCAGGCATTGCCGAAGCGATTTGTGACTTGGTATCCACAGGTGCGACATTAGAAGCAAATGGTCTTGAAGAAGCCACTGAAATCTTTGTTTCTAAAGCGGTTCTTATTCAACAAGCAGGCGAACTTAGCCCAGCCAAACAAGAATTGGTAGATACGTTAATCCCAAGAATCAATGGCGTAATGCAGGCTAAAGAGTCTAAGTACATCATGTTACACGCGCCAATCGCAAAACTAGATGAAGTAAAACGTTTACTTCCAGGTGCAGAAGATCCAACAGTATTACCACTATCAGAAAACAGTGAGCTTGCTGCTCTACACGTTGTTAGCCCAGAAAACCTATTTTGGGAGACGATGGAACAACTTAAAGAGCTGGGTTGTACATCAATTTTAGTTATGCCTATTGAAAAAATGATGGGCTAAGCAGAGGCTACTACAGTGATTATTTGGCAAGAGTTAGACACAAAACAACAATGCGATGCCCTTGCTCGTCCTGCAATGGCGAATAAACAAGGCCTGAGCGACACAGTAAAAAGCATTATCGACCGCGTAAAAACGGAAGGCGATGCTGCGTTGCTCTCTTTAACTAAGGAGTTTGACGGTTTAGACCTACAAACCGTCGCCCTACCTAAAGAAGACATTAGTCGTATCGTTAATACAATTGGTGAGGCAGAGAAAGCGGCTATCGAATTGGCTTATGGCCAGATCAAACGCTTTCATGAAGCGCAGGTTCAGCAAGACATCAAAGTAGAAACGAGCCCTGGTGTTGTTTGTGAGCTGATCACAAAGCCTATCAGTGATGTGGGTTTATACATTCCTGGTGGCAGTGCGCCTTTACCATCAACGGTGTTGATGTTAGGTGTGCCAGCTCAAATCGCGGGTTGTAAACGCGTTGTCTTGTGTACTCCGCCAGATACAAGCCCTAATAACTTAGGTGGAATCACACCAGAAATTCTTTATGCGGCACAACTTTGTGGTATCACAGAAGTATACCGTACAGGTGGCGCTCAAGCTATCGCAGCTCTAGCCTTTGGCACTGAATCAATAAAACCAGTGAACAAAATTTATGGTCCAGGCAACAGCTTTGTGACCGAGGCAAAACAACAAGTGGCGCAGGATCCAAACGGTGCTGCTATTGATATGCCAGCCGGCCCATCGGAAGTTTTGGTCTTAGCTGATTCTAATGCAAATCCTGGATTTGTAGCAGCTGATTTGTTGTCTCAGGCCGAACACGGTCCAGACTCGCAAGTTATTCTAGTGTCTGATTGTCAGACATTAATTGAAAACACAAAAGCGGCGATAGAGTCTCAGTTAAGCATATTGCCGCGCGCCGATATCGCTAAAAAAGCCTTATCAAACAGCCGCTTTATTTTAACCGAGTCATTGGAACAAGCAGTAGAAGTCAGTAATCAGTATGCCCCAGAACACTTGATTGTTCAGTTTGATAACGCTCGCGAGTGGTTAGACAAACTAGACAATGCGGCGTCTATTTTCTTGGGTGCTTACACACCAGAAAGCGCCGGTGATTACGCTTCAGGTACAAACCACGTCTTACCAACGTACGGTTATTCAAAAACGCTTAGCTCGTTAAATCTAGCGGACTTTACACGTAAGTTTACCGTTCAAGAGTTAACACCAGAGGGCCTGTCAAACATTGGTCCAGCTATCATGACTTTGGCCGCTGCAGAACGACTGGATGCACACAAAAATGCAGTGGGTATTCGACTAGAAGCACTGCAAAACTCGTCTGCTAATAAAAAGGATTAGTGACAATGAATTCAAAAACAAATGTGACTGAATTAACGCAAGACGCTAGCGAAAATTTGAGCAGTGAAGTGTTGGTAGACAAGCTCATACGTACTGAGCTAAAAGAACTAGCGCCATACGAATCAGCACGACGCCTATTCAGTATGTCTGGCAGCAGCGATAGCGACGAGCCAATCAAAACGATGTGGTTAAACGCCAATGAAAACCCATATAGCCCGAATGTCCAAGCTGATCCAAGCCTGTACAACCGCTATCCGGACTTTCAACCTGAGCCATTAATCAAAGCCTACGCTGAGTATGCCGGTGTTGAAACCAGCCAAGTATTGGCGACTCGTGGTGCTGACGAAGGCATTGAACTATTGATCAGAACGTTCTGCGCACCACAGCAAAATATCGTTATTTGTCCGCCTACTTACGGTATGTACGCCATTTCAGCTGAAACGGCTAACGTCAACGTATTAAAAGCGCCTTTAAAAGACGACTTACAATTAGATGTAGAGAATGTTTTGGACCAAGCAAAAAGTGCACAAATCGTTTTTATCTGCTCACCTAATAACCCTACCGGTGACTTGATGAAACGAGATGACTTGGAAACGGTATTAAGCGCATTAGAAAACAAAGCAATTGTGGTTGCAGACGAAGCCTATATCGAGTTTTGTGCTGACGCGAGCGTTGCTGACTTACTAAAAAAATACAGTAACTTAGTAGTGTTGAGAACACTATCAAAGGCATTTGCATTAGCCGGTTTACGTTGTGGCTTTACTTTAGCTAGCACGCAAATAATAGATGCTCTTAAAAAGGTCATTGCCCCTTACCCGATTCCAGCGCCTGTTGCCCAAATGGCCACACAAGCATTATCTGAAGACGGTTTGATATGGATGAGAGATAAAGTTGCAGAATTAAATGCACGCCGTGATCAATTCATTGAAGACTCTAAACAATGGTCACTATTTGAAAAGGTCTATCCATCAAAAACTAACTTTGTGTTACTTAAGCTTAAATCCAGTTTTTGTGCGACAGAATTGATGCAATCTTTTGTCGACGCGCATATCCTATTGCGCAATCAATCAAAGCAACTAATGTTGAACAACACCCTGCGTGTAACCATTGGTAGTGAAGCTGAAATGCAGGCAGTCAATGCCCTATTCAGCCAACTTAACCAACAGTTAACTAATAATTAAGAAGAACGAACATGAGCAAACAACAACCTATCCTATTTATCGACCGCGACGGTACGCTAGTTGAAGAACCAGCAGTTGATAAGCAATTAGACACGTTAGAGAAATTGGTGTTCGAGCCGATGGTCGTGCCTGTGTTAACTCGTTTACAAGCAAAAGGCTACCGTTTAGTGATGGTCTCTAATCAAGACGGCTTGGGTACTGACTCTTTCCCTCAAGCTGACTTTGATGCGCCTCATGACAAGATGATGGAATTCTTTGCAAGCCAGGGTGTAACTTTTGATGATGTGTTGATTTGTCCGCACTTTGACCACGAAGACTGTAGCTGTCGCAAACCAAAACTTGGCTTAGTAAAAGGCTACCTTCAAGAAGGTAAAGTCGACTTCACTGATTCTTACGTCATTGGCGATAGAATCACTGATATTCAGTTGGCAGAAAATATGGGTATCGTTGGTATTCAGTATTCTCCAGACAAGATGAACTGGTTAGACATTGAAGCCTTTATTGCCGATCAAAAAGACAACCGTCGTCAAGCTGAAGTGCGTCGCACGACTTCAGAAACTGACATCAAAGTATTTGTCGATTTGGATAGTACTAAAAAATCGACCATCCAAACGGGCATGGGCTTTTTTGACCACATGCTAGACCAAATCGCTTCTCACGGTGGCTTCCACCTAGATTTAACGACTGACGGTGACTTACACATTGATGACCATCACTCTGTTGAGGATACAGCGTTAGCGTTAGGCCAAGCATTAAAAGAAGCCTTAGGTGACAAGCGTGGCATTGGTCGTTTTGGTTTTGTCCTGCCAATGGACGAATGCAAAGCCGAAGCTACGTTAGATATTTCTGGCCGCCCTTACCTAGTCTTTAATGCCGAGTTCACTGATTCGCGTGTTGGTGAAATGTCGACTCAGATGGTTGAACACTTCTTCTTCTCGCTGGCACAATCTATCGGCCTGACATTGCACTTGAGCACTTCAAAGGGCAATGCACACCACCAAGTAGAGAGTCTATTCAAAGTATTTGGTCGTGCTCTACGTGCCGCGATTAAAGTAGAAGGTGATGTACTGCCATCAACAAAAGGAGCCCTGTAATGACGACCAAATTAGTCATCGTTAATACGGGTTGTGCCAATATTTACTCAGTTCAATGCGCCTTTGAGCGCATTGCACAGACCTTACCGTTAGAAATTACGGTTTCTGATGACCCAAGTGTGATCACAGCGGCAGACAAGGTAATTTTACCTGGTGTAGGCTCTGCATTTGCTGCAATGGACAGTATTAATGAAAAGCAGTTGGTTGGCGTGATTCAGTCACTAACACAGCCTGTTTTGGGCATTTGTTTGGGCATGCAACTGATGGCCATGTCTTCAAACGAAAAGCCGGGTTCACACCTTGTAGCATCAAAGTCAGATACCGTTGATTGTTTACAATTAATCCCGACCCAAATCGAGCGCATGGAAGTGGGTGATCTAGTTCTACCTCACATGGGTTGGAACGAAGTGACATTAGACAACCCTCACCCATTGTTTAACGGCATTGAAGCAGGCGCCTATTTCTATTTTGTACATAGTTTCTGCGCACCTTTGTCTGATTACACCTTAGCGAAAAGTAATTACGGCATGGACTTTTCAGCCGCCATTTTCCACAACAATTTTATGGGCGTTCAATTCCACCCAGAACGAAGTGGTCAAGCGGGTTCACAATTGTTAAAGAACTTTATTTTACTGTAATAGAAGCAAGGACACATTATGATTATTCCTGCCATTGACCTTATCGACGGTTCAGTTGTACGCCTTTATCAAGGCGACTATGGTCAAAAAACAGAATACAAAATTAATCCGGTAGAGTTAGTCCAGGACTACGCCAAGGCCGGTGCCAAATGGCTTCACATCGTTGACTTAACCGGTGCAAAAGACACGAGTAAACGCCAATTAACGCTGATCAGCGAAATGGTTCAACTAGGCGTTATGAAGTTTCAAGCTGGCGGTGGTATTCGTACCGAAAAAGACATCAGTGATTTATTTGAAATTGGTGTCAGTCGCGTTGTAGTTGGGTCTTTAGCCGTTTCTAACCCTGAACTAGTGATGTCATGGATGGAAAAATATGGCCCAGAGAAAATAGTCTTAGCACTAGATGTAAACATCAACGACAAAGGTGAAAAGTTTATTGCGACACATGGCTGGCAAGAAGACTCTGGTGTCACACTAGAATCTATCGTTGCTAAGTTCCAAACTGTAGGTTTAAAACACGTTTTGTGTACCGACATTAGCAAAGACGGTACGCTTCAGGGTCCAAACCAAGAGTTATATAAAGCGCTCGCGCAGCAATACCCAGAAATTAGTTGGCAGGCTTCTGGAGGTATCAGTAGTCTTGCAGATATTGAGCAACTCAAGCCTAACCTAATCGGATCTGGTCTTAACAATGAAACGCCGAGTGGTGTTATCTTGGGTCGCTCATTACTTGAAGGTAAATTCGAGTTAAAAGAAGCGATTGCGCTTTACTAGCCACTTTTTTGTTATTGGAGGTGTATCTTCTTTTCAGAGAAGAGACGCATTCAAATAATAACAAAATAGACTATAGTTACCTTATGACTGTGAAAGAGTTAGGAGGTAACTATGTTTCTTTCCATTCGTATCCAACTCTTAGCAGTGAGTCTGCTTGTCCTAATAACAACAGGTTGCACAACACAAGGTTCTAATAAATACGCAGCAAACCTTCCCCCATTGCCAGAACATCAAATTGACGGAATTCCAGAATTAGATATCTCAGTTCGTGATATTTACCAATTAACTAACAAGCAAAAGCGTAAATTCTTTCATTACTACAATAATTATGAAAACAGAAACATCGAACCCCACCAGCGATTGGCGAACTATCTCACTAAGTATATGCAGACCTTTGACTACTCTGGTGACACGCTAACTGCATCAGAGGCAATTAGTAACATGACTGGTGACTGTGTATCATTAGCTATCGTTACTTCGGCCTACGCTCAACTTGTTGGTGTTAGATACTTACACCGAAAAGTAAATCGTGCGCCCATTTATATGCGAAATAAAAACGTCATCATTGTTGCGCAACACCTTCGCACAATCTTGTTTAAGCCCAAATATGATACCGACGACATCACCGCAAATGTGTGGACAGAACACATCAATATCGATTACTACAAAGCAGACACGGATATTCCAGCGGACCCTATGACTTATGATGAGTTCAATGCTCTTTTCTTTGCCAATCTGGCAGCAACACGTTTGATGAATGGCGATTTGATCCCCGCGTATCAATATTCAAAAAAAGCGTTAGACATAGCGCCGCATCATCAAGAAAACGTCAATCTGCACGCGTTGGTACTAAAACGACTTGGCTATCAAGAAATGGCCATGTCGTTATTTGATTACGGATATCAACACTTACCACCATCCATAAATTTGCTGACCAATTACCAAACTTTGGCGCAAAATATGGGTAACAATGAACTCGCCAAGAACATTGAACAAAAGTTAATGACTCTCAAAGATGCCAACCCATATCAGTGGCTAACTTTGGGTTATGAGCATTACGACAAAAATAAGTTTTCCAAAGCGTACTCATATTTTGAAAAAGCCAAAAACAAAGCCCCTTATCTCGACGATGTATATATTGCTCTTGCCAAAGCCAGTTATTCTTTAGGTAAACGGCGTGCAGCTAAAGATTATTTGGAACTAGCGTTAGAGGCCCCAGTAAAGTCTAACGATGTTAATTTGGTCAAAGCTAAACTAGCAAACTTTAATAATTAGATAGGATTAACTCGTACTAGTAAAATAATCTAGAACGCTTTATAGTCTAAATTAGTATCTATTTTAGCCTTTTCAGGTTCGCTCAGAAATAAAAGGAATTTTCCCGTGAAGTTTTGTAGTATTCATACGATTGTTCGCCTTTCTCTTTGTCTCGTTTTCGCAGCTGTTTTAAGTGGCTGTGCATCAAGCTCTCAAGCATCAAAAGACACAGTTTCAAGTAAGCTCAAATTAACTTGGGAACGTAATAAACATTCCTGGACCCTTGTAGATAAACCAGTCAATGTAATTGCCCCTGATACAATTTATGAGCTAGCGCCAGAGCAAGAAGCCGCTTTCTTAGCATACTTCAATGATGAATCTAGGAAGGATATCGATCCTCATGTTCGCCTTGCAGACTATTTGAGTGTGTGGATGGATGGGTTTAGTGTTCAAGGCACAACACAAAATGCCAAAGACACTATTGACTCGATGTCAGGTAACTGTGTTTCATTGGCTGTGATGGCCTCAGCCTTATCAAGAGTTGCTGGTATCCGATACATTCACCGTAAAGTTAACCGTGCCCCCATATACAATCGCACAGGCAACATCGAGTTTTCTTCTCAACATATCCGTACCGTCATCTTTAAGCCACGAGAAACCCCTGAAGAATCAACCAAATATATCTATATTGATTACTATCGTGCAGATACCGATATTCCTGCGGAGGCCGTCACCCAAAAGGAGTTTAATGCACTCTATTTTGCAAATTTAGCTGCCGAGCATATTGTAAAAGACGATCTTGAATCTGCGTATCAGTATTCCTCTAATGTCCTCCTTCAAGACCCATACAACCCAGAAAGTATTAACCTGCACGCGGTTGTCCTTAAACTAATGGGATACAAAGATAAAGCCGAAAAACTATTTGAGTATGGTTACAAATATTTACCGACTTCAATCAACCTTTATGCCAATTACAGCCAAATGTTAAGATCCAATAACAAGGTAGAATTAGCGGATAACGTCGACGCTAGAATAAGTGAGTTTAAATCAAGTAATCCTTATGACTGGATTACATTAGGCTATGAAGAATATGACGATGAAAACTACTTGGCCGCGATCCGTTACTTTGAAAAGGCGCAACGATATGCGCCTTACCTAGATGATGTGTATTTAGCCCTAGCTAAGGCAAATTATAAGCTTGGTTATAACGGTGCTGCCAAACGTTTTTTACAAATGGCAATGCACGCGCCAGTAAAAGCTAACAGCGTTAAACTGTTTGAGGCCAAGCTTATGCAACTGAGCACACTGCAGGGGAAAACGCCTAGTTAATTTCCTGGGCTAGTGTTTTCTCTGTTTTGATGCCTAACTTTTTAAACACAATCGCCGCAGGGCAAAACCCTGTAAAACTTTGTTGGAATAAGTTAACGCCAATAAAAACCGTAAACCAAAAGAAGTTTGGGTGAACAAACTGGGTTAATAAAACTGAAATTAGCACCATAAAGCCAGCAAATGCGGCCACGGTGCGCTCTAGTGACATAGGGAATTGAAACATAAATTTCCTCGTTATTTTTAATATTAAAAAGAATCTTTAAAAAACGCGTTAAAAAAATCGCCTGACCGAAAAGTAGGCGCTAGACGCTTTCTCAAACTGACCAAAAAACGTAGTAGGCATATCGCCCCAAAAGTAGTTGGTGCCTATGGTGTATTGCCATTGATCATTGGGTTTGTAATTTACTTTTAAGCGAGTGTGACCATCTTCGTCACTAGGTGAAACAAACGTAAACCAGTCGACGATGAGTTTGTTTTGCAACGTACTGTATCTAAGTTGCAACGTGACTAAAGAACGACGTTTGAGCTCATAGTTTTCTTGCATCATTTGCAAAGCCGCCGGCATCGCCTTATCAAAGTCATGCTGATATTCATAACTCACTTGCAGCGCCCCTGATAAATTAGTGACCAGTTCACGCTCAAAACCAAACAGGATTTTTGATTCGTCAGGTGCAGTAAACCAAAAGCTTGTTTCAGATGTTGGCACATTGGTCGTACGCATTGATGGAGTTTGGCCTTGATTAGGATCCTGGCTGCTATTTTGACTTAAAGCCAGTCCGTTACTGCTTCGGTTATAATGGCCAATTTCAATACTCGCTATCCCTTCCATAAAATTGGTTGTCATACTGGCGCCAAGAACTGACAACTTTGCATAAGACGGCGCGAACATATTGCCATTTGGGCTTACCACCAAGCTCTCAGGTGACTTTTCAAAACCGTGATAACCATAAAGGGCGAGTTCTAGGTCATCCCAACGCTGTTTATAGCGCACCGCATATTCAGGTGAGTGCGGCTTTTTAGCAGAATTGAGTTTCTTAGTACTAAAACCCAATGGGTTATAAAACGAGAATACTTCGCCATTGATAAAGTTATCTGAAGAAAAGCGAGGCGTCAGCACTAAGTCCAAGCTTGCATTATCAAAATACCCAGATGCCTTAACAGCGAATTGGGGCGCTTTTAAATATTCATCGTCACGGCCGGCCAAAAAACTCTGCCAATCTTTATTAAACATGTCGTTAATGAACACATAGTTTCCCGTGCCCCACGTAATGACCTGTTGACCTGCTTTAATATCCCATTGGCTCGAAACCGCGCCCTGCCAATTTAACTCGCGTAACTGACCTTGCCATTTGCTTTGTACACCGTCGTAATAAACGTGGCCTCGAAAGTTAATGGTTGAAGACTCTAGAGTATAAGTGTTTTGTAACTGCAAACGTACGTCTTCAAGCGTCGAATCTGTGCGTGTTTTACTGTCAACGTTCTTATCCGTAGTTCCGTACTCTTGTACCATAGAGTACTCTTGGTAGGTGTCACTTTGTATACGTCTACCAAGAGCCAGCTCGGCAAAGCCGGTAAAACTCTGCCAAAAACTCTTTGGTTCTTCCCAAGGTGAGCTCCAGTCGTCTTCCCATTCCTCGCTCCAGTCACCGTCCAATTCGCCACCTAATTGCTCAACACTCTCGTCACTCCTAGCAGCGCCAACAATACCTTTACTTCTCTTTTTGCTACTAGTCGTCCGTTTTGCTTCACTAGTTTCAGTCATTTCCTGACGCTTTGTACTATTGGCCGCTTCTGCATTATTGTGAACAAGCGCTAGCGCTACAACAAATAGCGATGCCATAAATAGTGATGTTTGATGGACTCGTGCCAATACGCGAGAAGTTTTTATCTGGCCTAGTTGTAAAACATGCATTTTGGTTAGCTCCTAATTACTGCTTAGAATCGCCTTTGCGGTGACTTAGCGGCGTAACCATTCAAGTGGTGGCGTACGTAAGCTTCGTTCAGTAAATACCGTATCTGGCATTCCTAGGTCATAACGAATACCTCTAAATTGCATTAGGGTGTAGCCGCCTTTTTCTAGATCCGATATTTTTGATTTTGTGACCGTTGGAAATCCATCGATAATATCAACATTCAAACTTTCTACTTTTCGGTACACCTCACCTTTAGTATTGTAAAAGTCGATCACCATAGGAATGAAGGTTGTTTTATTAATACGGACATCATAGTGACTAAACTCGACCTGCGACGGGTCCTTAGGTGTCCCTTTTAGAACAAATTCATCTTTTGTTTGCGACAACAGCTCGAAACTATCAAGTGCAGTTGAACGTCCAGAAACATCTTCATAGAAAAAGTGAGAGCCAACAAAGGACGTACGCTTATCGCCCGCACTAATGCGTTTTACTAAGTCTAAGCCTGGTAAATACAACCAACGGTCATCGTCTTGATTGAGCGCGTTGTGTTTTTCAACTCTAAACACCATACCGCTAACATCTGCTGGGCGACTGAAAAACACCATCATTTTCTGGTCGCCACCATCTTCAACGTCTTTCTTAAGAATAGTAAATTGTCTTGTTTGGCGACGCCCTTGGTCATCTACGATCATCATTCGGGCTTCACTTTTACCATCCTCACCTGCGTAATACGCAGCAAGCTCGGCTTTTTTAATAATTTGCTCCGCGGTTAAATCCGTTGTCGCTTCAGGCGTCGAGGCAGGTACACTTTCATTGGCATGACTATTAAAACTCGCTGCACTAGCAAAGGAAACAAACGTCGCGAAAGCAGCACGCTTAATATTTTTTGTCATTAGACTTCTAGTGAAAAAAGACATGTAAAACTCCTTAACCTTTTGAAGGTTTGAACAACCAGCGCTGACCTTTAGTCAACAACGCCGGCAACATAATTAGCGTCACTAATGCCGATACCAACATTATGCTTGCTAAAAACACACCGACAGTGATGTATGGCACTAGAGGCGCGAATAATAGTGGGGTAAAACCAAGTGCAACGACCAACGCATTTTTGGTAATGGCATTAGCAGGCTCACCAAACATAGTTTGCATAGTTTGCGAAATCGAACCTGTTTTTCTATAAGTCGAACGTGCACGCTCTAAAAAGTGAATCGCAAAATCGACCGAAAGGCCCAAGGTTAAAGCCGATAGAACTGCTATTGGCATGTCATAATCTTTGCCCAACCAGCCTATCAAGCCATAAATAAAGGTAATGGTTAAACTTAACGGCAACATAGCCAGTAAGCCAAACAAAACAGAACGAAACAGCAGCGTCATCATTATAAATACAATCACAAAAGCGCTGATCAGACTGTCTAACATTCCTGCTACCATTTGCTCTTGCCAAACAACATTCAGGTAAGCTTTACCAGCCCAATTGATTTCAATGCCTTGAGGTGGAGGATTGCCTGCAACAAACGTCTCAACCGCATCAATGACCGCACTCATATGTTGATTGTCACCACTGGTGAGTTGTAACCACATTAAAGACTGTTGATAGTCTGGTGTTACAAAGTGCCATAAGTCGTCTGGTCGATGAGAAGATTGATATTGAATTAGAGCCTGGGCTATTCCATTTGCAGAGTCTGGCAGCACATAGTCTTGTTCTTGGCCAGAGCGAAGCTCTCGGTTAACGACTTTTACGATATCAGTCAAGGCATTTGATTTACCCACTAGTTCTGTAGAATCAAGATGGGCTTGTAGCTGCGCCATGTAATCTAATACTTCTGGATGAGTAAAACGTTTTTGTTTAGCCATCAAAGCCTCCAAAGAACTTAGCGTATTATTTAGCCACTTTTCTTGTTCTTCAGAGAGCGCTTCAAACAGTTTGTCTTCGATGGCATAAATCATCTGTGAGTTGCTATTCGTTAACTCACTGTTTTGCCCTGCTCCGACGCTTTCACTAATTTCGACTAACGGTAGGAGTACATCATCAAACCATAACTTTAATGAGTCTGGCATCGCTTGCGTATTTAAAACCGTTTTCATATCCGCTTCTGGAGTATTATCGTTGAAAACAAGATAGGCGTCATATGTGCCAGCAAACTGCTCGTTTAAAGCCCGATCAGCAACTCGAATCTCGTGGCTTTCCTTAAACCAACGGACAGGATTGTCATTAATTTCAATTTTGTTAATACCAATCACTGAAAACACAAACACTAATACAAAAATACTAAGATGAAGCCATTGGCGCTTTTGCGCTAACTGACCTAACTTACTAACGACTTTTGCTAGCCCCTTGTTTGATTGAAGTTTAGCTTGGTGACGCTGCTGCATCTGTAATAACGTTTTATCTGACAAACGCGACAAATAAGCCGGAACAAACAAAATGGTGGTAACAAAGGCCAATAAAATACCAAAACCTATAAACGCACCAAAAATTTGCACCGGTGGTATTGGTGTGAGTAGTAACGACAAGAATCCCACGGTTGATGTTACAGACGTAAATAACATTGGAGAGAACAATTCTCTGACAACGTTTTTAGCGACCTTTGACTTGTCTTCACCGACTTTATATCGATCGGCAAATTCAGACATGATGTGCACTGAGTCCACGACAGCAATGGGCATCAAGAAAATCGCAATCATTGAAGACATGATATGAACGGTAAAACCAGCACCAATAAGCAGCCCCATTGTCACTACAACGGTAAACATAGCAACAACCATAGCGGCCGATATGAAACTCCATGATCTAAACATCATGTACAACAAGATAAATATCGCTAACCCAGCTAACGGTGCAGAGATACCCATTTGGACAAACATTTCATAGCCAAATTGGTCTTCAGCTACTGGTAAACCTGTGATATGCCACTCAGCTTCAGTATTAAAGCTATCGATATGAGACTGTATTTGTTGTGCAATGGCATAACTTTGGTTTTTATCAGCAATAGGTACGTATATCGCGATCGCTTTGCCATTTGAAGACGCAATAGTTTCATTTAATAAAGGAAGGTTTGTCACATTTTGGTAAACCTTTGCGGCGTCACCTTCGTTTTTAGGCGCGTCCTTCATCATCCATTCAAAGCTAAGCGCTGTTGAACCACTCTCAAGTTGCTTTTGCGAAATGTTATCCACCTCAGACAATGACATAACATCAAAGGTAATAACCCCATCTATCGCCATTATATGGTCAGTGAGTGACTTAACATTTTCCAGCTCAGTTGGGTTAAAGACACTTTGATCTTTATTAACAGCGCCAACAACTATGGTGTCATGTAAACCAAAGTCTTGTTTGGTTTTGTTGTGAAATGCACGTGCAGTATTATCGCTTGGCAACATGTTTTCTGGGTCGGTATCAATCTCTATTCGCGGAAATTGAAACAACGCAAACAATGCAACTATTAACATCACCCAAATGACTTTTTTGGAATGACGAAGACTAATATTGATAGATAGATTAATTAGCTGGTTCATATCTCGTACAACTGATAATAATTTGTATCGAGCATGATATATTAGAAAAACCTAATATTAAATATATTAGTTAGATCTAATATTAATAATTGAAGGCTGTCTTATGCCTATTTGTAGAATGTGACTCTAAATAATAATGATAGAAAAAAAGACCAGCTAATAAACTAACTGGTCTCTCTATACGCCTACTCGAATAGGCTACCTAATCTAGCTATCTAAGTTAGCTAGCATAGTGATTATTTAATATAACCACGTGGTGTTTTTTGATCAGACATGTATCGATCACGTAGTTTGTCTTGACGAGATTCGGTGGTCACCTCTTCACCATCAATCCACATGTTCTCTACTTTTGTGCTGATTTCAAACGGGTCGCCGCTCCACAAAACTAAGTTTGCCGGTTGGCCTTCCGCCACGATACCACCTTCAATACCAAAGGTTTCGGTAACGTTTTTAGTCACCGACGCGATAGCAGTGTCACGGCTCAAACCGTTTGCAATCGCAACACCTACATCAGTACGTAAATTATAAATTAAGTGCGTATCTGTTTGAGTAAGAATTAACTTAACACCCGCGTTTTCAAGCTCTGCTGCATTAGTTAATAACTTTTGCAAAGAACCAAAGCTCTCAGGCAAATTATTGATCGCCTGAACGATTACGGGCACGCCCGCAGCAGCAATCTGCTCTTTAACACGTACCGCGTCTTCAGCACCTGCGAGTACTAGGTTAAGACCAAACTCTTCTTTTAAGCGCAACAAGTGTAAGATATCCGTTGCACGCTCAACTGACGCTACTAACGGCTTTTTGCCACTTAAGATGTCGTTTAAGATCTTTTCTTCAGCACTTGGCTTTTTGTCATCTTTTTTATCGTCTTTTTTAGCTTTTTCTAATGACGCTTTGTGATCGCTAAGCTTGTTCTCAAGTGCTGCAATCGCAGAGGCACGTGAACCTTTGCGCTCAGAACCAAAATACGCCAATGTCGCAACGTTGGTATCTACTACGCTGTCGAATTCACCAGAAAGATCAGCAGTAAAGATCTGACCAGCCCAAATGCCCTCTGCACCGCGAGGTGCAACAACGCTTTGAGTGATACCTCCTTTTCTTGAAAAAGGAATGACTGAGCTTTTAGGGTTAAATGCCAACGATGGGTCGAACGTAATGCCGCCCTTTTTGGCACTCATGTCGCGAGATGCCGAAACCGCACTTACCTCTACAAGACCTAATTGGTTCATTGCAGAAACAAAACCAGCCGTCAAAATACGACCTTGACCATCAACCGTCGCGTCAACATTTAGTTCTGCGGGATTAATCGCAACGATTTTACCATCATCAATAACCACGTTAGCGTTCGTAATAACACCTTGTTCAGTGCCGGTATAAACCGTTGTGTTGGTAATAGCGACAGAGTCAGCTAGAGACGCAAAACTTGCTGTTAGTGCAGCAAAAACTAGTGATAATTTTAATTTTTTCATTTTGCGCTCCTTATTATTGTTGACCTAGCAAAAAGTCACTTTTTGCTTGATACGTTTCATCGTTCGCATCATAAACCTTGGCACCATCGACAAATACTTGTTCCGCTTTAGCATAAACGCTGAATGGGTTCTGGTTCCAAACAACGAAGTCGGCCGCTTTACCCTTTTCTAAAGAACCTGTTTTGTCTTCAATACCTAGTGATTTAGCTGCATTGTACGTAATCCATGTAATGGCATCCGCTTCTGTTAACTCGAAGCCATTTTCGTTGGCACGGTACATTACCTTTGCCGCTTCTTGGTTTAGACGTTGAATGGTTGTGCTTGAGTCTGAGTGAACAATGGCACATGAGTTCTTAAACGAGTCAACAACAGCTACGTTTTCAAGGATCATGTCGTACGCTTCCATTTTGAAGCCCCACCAATCTGGCCACATTGCCGCACAGTTACCATTTTCTGCTAATAAATCACCAATTTTGTAAGCTTCAACCGCGTGATGGAACGTACCAGCGTGGTAATTGAACTCTTTACCTAGATCAATCATCATCGCCATTTCTTCTGCTTTGTAGCAGTGGTTATGAATTAAGATATCACCGTCTAACACACCTTTTAACGTGTCTAACGTTAAGTCACGAGCTGGTGCTTCTGGGTTTTTACCCGCCGCGTAATCACGCTCGTATTTTTCCCAAGCACGTTTGTATTCAGCCGCTTCTGCGAACGCTTGACGATAACCCGCCATGTTACCCATACGAGTTGAAGGTGCGATGCTCTTGCTACCATATACACGTTTAGGGTTTTCACCACAGGCCATTTTTAGACCATAAGGCGCATCAGGAAACTTCATGCCTTGCATTGTGTGAGAAGGCACGTTTTTTAAAGTAACGCTTCGACCACCAATTAAGTTTGCAGAGCCAGGTAAAAGTTGTAGTGTTGTAATACCACCAGCACGCGCTGCTTCGAAACCTGGGTCTTGTGGCCAAACTGAGTGCTCAGACCAAACCTCTGCAGTTACAGGAGCCGTCATCTCATTACCATCGCTGTGAGATTCAACGCTTGGAGAAGGATAAACACCTAAATGTGAGTGCACGTCAATAATACCAGGTGTAACCCATTTACCTGCGCCGTCAATGACTGTCGCGCTACCGTGTTCAATACCTTCACCAACGGCAGAAACCTTGCCGTTCACAATTAACACGTCAGCATTATCTAAACGCTCACCTGTACCTGTTAATACCGTCGCGCCTTTTACTAAAACAGTAAGCTGTTCCATTGGCTGATAAGTACTTGGATAAGGATTTGGATTAATTTCGACTTTTGGATCTTGTGCTTCAATACCAGTACAACCGGCTAAGACAGCTGAAGCAATCAAGGTCGCACTGAATGCGATATTTCGCATGACGATGTCCCCTTTATTATTGTTTTATCAATGTATTTCAATAGGTATAGCATAATTCATAATTAGGCACTTTGGCACAAGTAAATTACGTTAAATGCAAGGTTTTTGAGCTTATAAACCTAAACCAAACGGATTTGATAAAAAACATTGGACTTGGGGCACATTCAATAACAAATAAGCTGCGCAATTTAAAAGACAAGCAGCAAAGAGAAAAACAGAATTAAATTGACGTTTTAGACTTGTAGCTAATTTTTTTAAAGTTTGTGTGAGACAAGAAATAAATAATGAGGATTAACACTGGAATCAAAGTGGCGGAACGGACGAGACTCGAACTCGCGACCCCCGGCGTGACAGGCCGGTATTCTAACCAACTGAACTACCGCTCCGCTTTGATTCCATTTAAACGAGGTCTAAATGGGGATTTACTTTGAGACTAAAGATTGGCGGAACGGACGAGACTCGAACTCGCGACCCCCGGCGTGACAGGCCGGTA
>NZ_CEYNSH010000044.1:0-26064 GCF_982872775.1 Psychrosphaera sp.
GGTAATGCATCAAAAAGATCGGCTTCCAACCCATAGTCTGCGACTTGGAAAATTGGAGCTTCTGGATCTTTATTAATAGCAACAATAACTTTAGAGTCTTTCATCCCTGCAAGGTGTTGAATCGCACCTGAAATACCAACCGCAATATATAGGTCTGGTGCAACAATTTTACCCGTTTGACCCACTTGCATGTCGTTAGGAACAAAGCCTGCATCAACGGCTGCACGAGATGCACCTACTGCTGCACCTAGTTTGTCTGCAACACCTTCAAGTAAACTGAAGTTCTCACCATTTTGCATACCACGGCCACCAGAGATTACAACACTTGCAGCTGTCAATTCTGGACGCTCTGATTCAGTTAACTCTTGTCCAACAAACGAAGACAAGCCAGCATCGCCTGCTGAAGCAACAGCCTCAATCGCTGCGCTGCCAGTTAACTCCGCTTTATCAAACGCTGCTGCACGAACCGTAATTACTTTTTTCGCGTACTCAGACTGAACCGTTGCAATGGCGTTACCGGCATAAATTGGACGTTTGAATGTATTAGAGCTCTCAACGGCAATAATGTCTGAAACTTGCTCAACATCTAACAATGCTGCAACACGTGGCATGAAGTTTTTACCCGTTGTTGTAGCAGGTGCAACGATATGAGAATAATCATCAGCTAAACCAACTATTAGAGTAGATACGTTTTCTGCTAGTGCGTGTTCATAAGCCGCATCATCAGCTACTAAAACTTTAGTTACACCTGCAATTTTAGCCGCTTCTGCTGCAACCGATTCAACACCGAGGCCAGCAACTAAAATAGTAATATCAGACCCCATCAATGAAGCTGCGTGTGCCGCTTTTAAGGTATCTTGTTTTAATTCGGCATTATCGTGTTCTGCAATTAATAAAATGCTCATGAGATCACCTTCGCTTCATTTTTTAACTTTTCAATCAGCTCTTCTACTGACTCAACCATTACGCCGCCTTCACGTTGTGCAGGCTCTTCAACTTTAAGTTGAGTTAACTTACTTGATACATCAATGCCTAAGTCGTCAATCGCAACAACCTCTAAAGGTTTGCGTTTCGCTTTCATGATATTTGGAAGAGATGCATAACGAGGTTCGTTTAAGCGTAAATCAGTTGTAACAATTGCTGGAAGTGAAAGTGATACCGTTTGAAGACCACCGTCAATTTCACGAGTTACCGCAACTTTGCCTTCGCCTAGTTCTACTTTAGACGCAAACGTGCCTTGAGGCATTTGTGTCAACGCAGCAAGCATTTGACCGGTTTGGTTGTTATCTGAATCTATCGATTGTTTACCTAGAACAACAAGTTGCGGTTGCTCTTTTTCTACAAGCGTTTTTAATACTTTTGCTACTTGTAGAGAACCTAACTTTTTGTCTGTTTCGATTTGAATAGCACGATCTGCACCAAGTGCTAACGCTGTGCGCAATTGCTCCTGACAGCTTTTATCGCCGATAGAAACAACAACGACTTCTTCTGCCTTACCTTGCTCTTTTAATCTTACCGCTTCTTCGACGGCAATTTCACAAAATGGGTTCATAGCCATTTTTACATTAGCTAAGTCCACGTCCGAGTTATCGGCCTTAACACGGGCTTTAACGTTATAGTCAATGACCCTTTTAATAGGCACTAGGATTTTCATACATGCTCCTAAGATAAATACCGAATTGAAAAGCTACTTCAGTATAGATTTTATTATTAGATTTTCGGCAGACAATTTAATATCAGTTTACGTAAACGTCAACTTAACACGCTCATCAAACCACCAGAAAGTGTAAATAAAACTGTAAGCTTACGATTGGCTAACCAAAAGCCTAAGATTTCTAGCTTTTTTTTGAAAGCTTGACCACACTTATAGAAATGACTTTTTAAGGGTAATTGTATGCAAAAACCAAGTCGTAGTGTTGAGTTTCGTTTTCTAGCCGAGCCAATGGATGTAAATTTTGGCGGTAAAGTACATGGCGGTGTCGTGATGAAATGGATAGATCAAGCTGCTTATGCTTGTGCGGCTGGATGGAGCGGCAAATATTGTATTACGGTTTCGGTTGGAGCAATTCGATTTGTAAGACCGGTATTAGTCGGAAATTTGGTATCCGTTGAAGCCAAAGTCGTACATACAGGAAATTCGAGCATGCACATTTATGTGAGTGTAAAAGCGACTGATCCAAAACAAAATGACCCACAAGAGACGAATCACTGTATCATCACATTTATAGCAGTGGATGCTGATGGCGATAAAGTCCTCGTGGAGCCGTGGGAACCTCAAACCCAAGAAGACAAGAAGCTCCAAGACTATGCCATTAATATGAAAGAACTCTCAATTGAAGCTGAGAAACGGCTCAAACAGTCTTAGTTTTAGTATTTACACTTGGACGCCCTACAGAAGGGTTAAATACGGTTTTATACCTGAGTCTTGGCCTTATTGGTGTTAACGGCCATTCTCTTTTCTTAACGGTAAGCACCGTCACTCCAGCACACCATGGAAAAATGTTTTTCATTAATGTCGGCCAGGTCCCATTATCTAATACTTTTTTGTCTTGTCCTATCTGGCTATAAAACAACTTATGTTCATCCACGACTTCAAAGCCAAGCAGATCCATCCAGTCCTTTATTCTCGCAACGCTAAAAAAACGCCCTCTTTTGAACTCTTTGTATTTTGAACTCGGCCAGAGTTTATACAAGAATAAAAATGACAATGGATTAAAAAACGAAATAATCATGTTGCCATTCGGGAGTAAAACACGGTGTAGCTCGCGCAATACTTGATGGGGATCTGCGCAATACTCAATTACATGACTCACCACTATCGCATCTATACTGTTAGATTGTATTGCCAATTCATCGAATTCAGTAATTAAACCAAATTTATCGTTAAGTTCGATTGATGAGGCTAGGTTTATTTGTTTATTTATAAGGCAGGTAGGCGTATCTAATTCGCAACTTAATGAGCCTACTTTGACCATATACTGGCCAAAACAATATTGTAGGCGATCATTAATAACGATAGCTTCTGTTCGTTTGAGTCGTTCGCCTGCTGGAATACTTGCCCATTTGGTGAGTGGGTTTATCCATTGGAACCCTAACGCTGGTTTCAAATCGCGATAACCTCTTCAAGATGTTTTAGACTTTAGTTAGTATGGCGACAATGTTAAATTTTTTAAAGGTAAAGAAAAGTTTATGACCAAAATCGTTCGATTACCCGCTTTTGAAGACAATTACTTGTGGCTTGTACAAGGCCGCAACCAAAAAGCATTTGTTGTTGACCCTGGTGATGCCAAACCGGTTTTGGACTATTTGGAGCAAAACGATTTAGTTCTGACAGATATCTTGATCACTCATCATCACGCTGATCACATAGGAGGTGTTAATACGCTACTGGCTTCATTTCCCGATTGTAATGTTTTTGGCCCAAGCACGTCGAGGTTTACCATGGTAACTCATCCTTGCCAAAACGGTGACAGTATTAAACCTGAAGCAACTATAGATACTTATGAAGTCATATCAGTACCAGGACACACGATAGACCATATTGCATTCTACGCAAAACCCAATTTATTCATTGGTGATACCCTATTTTCTGTTGGTTGCGGTCGCCTTTTTGAAGGTACACCTGAACAAATGCACCAATCATTAGAGTCAATAAAGAGCTTACCAAATGATACGAAGGTTTTTTGTGCACATGAATACACAAAATCTAATTGTGACTTTGCCCTAAATGTAACACCAAGGAACGACGCGTTATTATCATATTCGAAGCAAGTTAATATCCTTAGAAAAGCAGATGCTGCGACTATTCCTACCCTTTTAGCGACTGAAAAATTAGTCAATCCCTTTTTACGTGTGTCTGAAAGTGATGTCAGACAAGCGGTTATCGAAAAATTTTCTATGAATCAAAATTGTAGTGACACCGAAGTTTTTGCTAATTTGCGTAAATGGAAAGACAGCTTTTGAACATGACTGTTAAACAGATACGAATAAAGAAATTCGCGAGTATTAAAACTTTAGGTTATGATGCTTGTAATTTTTTCAAATCAACTCGGGTTGCTGTCTAGGCAGTGTATTTACCTTATGTTTAATAACAAAAAAATCATTTTACTATCAACCGCCCTATTTTCTCTCGCTGGTTGTCAGTCTACAACAGAAGACTTCTCGTTGTTTTCCTCGAATAACACTAAACAAAAAGCCTCGGTTTCTGTACCAGAGCAAACGGCAAATCCGAGCGACGTCGTTGATGCATTAACACTTGCCGCTTTGGAAAGTGAAATAGGCACTATCATCGAAGAAGAAGCTCCTCAGGAGTTTACCGATGTTTGGGATAGAATTGCCTACCAACTCACTATGGAAGTACCACAAAACAGACAAGTGGTTACTGAGAGAAATTGGTACGCAAAACACCCTAGCTATTTTAAGCGTGTCGGTAAACGAGCAGAGCCTTTTTTACACTTTATCGTAGAAGAAATCGAAAAGCGTGAAATGCCAATAGAACTTGCGCTACTGCCAATTGTTGAAAGCGCATTTGATCCATTTGCCTACTCGCACGGTCGCGCATCGGGCTTATGGCAATTCATTCCAGGTACTGGCAACCGCTTTAAGCTAAAGCAAACATGGTGGTACGACGGTCGCCGTGACGTAGTTGCGTCGACGCGCGCTGCGCTTGACTACCTTTCGTTTTTACACAAAACCTTAGACGGTGACTGGCTGAATGCTATCGCCGCCTATAACTCTGGTGAAGGTCGCGTATTACGAGCAATAAAGCGCAATCGCAAAAAACATTTGCCAACCGATTTTTGGTCTCTTGATTTACCGAAAGAAACAACAGCATACGTGCCTAAACTTTTAGCGCTAGCTGATTTATTAAAGCGCTCTGATGAATTCAATATTGCTTGGTATCCAATCAAGAATCAGCCGCACATTCGTGTTGTCGATGCTCACAAACAAATTGACATCGCCAAGGCAGCAGAGCTTGCAGGTATGGAACTTAACGATTTGCATAAGTTAAACCCTGGTTACAATCAATGGGCTACTGATCCAAATGGTCCACACAAGTTTATTGTGCCAATAGAAAAAGCAGATGAGTTACAGAAGGCCTTTGATAATTTAGATGACCAAGAACGCATGGCTTGGACACGTTACGTGGTTAAATCGGGTGATACCTTGGGTGAAATTGCATCGAAATACAAAGTATCAGTCAGTACTTTACAAGACGTAAACAAGTTATCAGGTAACATCATCAGAGTTAATCAGCCTATTATGGTGCCTACTTCTGCTAAGTCATTAAAACAATATGAATTAACGGCGAGCAGTCGTTTGCAAAAAATCCAAAACAAATCACGTGGAAGTGCCAAACTGACGCATATTGTAAAAAGCGGTGACACTCTATGGGATATAAGCCGCAAATATAAGGTTAATTTAAGAAGCCTTGCGAAGTGGAATGGCATGGCTCCAAAAGATCCATTAAAACCTGGCAAAAAGCTGGTCATTTGGACTAAAAAAGTAAGTTCAGATAATAAGGCTCAGGGTGTGGTAAGAAAGGTTACATACAAGGTACGTAACGGAGACTCTTTAGCACGTATTGCACAGAAGTTTAAAGTTGCCATTCGTGACATTGCTAAGTGGAATCAGCTGGACACACAAAAATACCTCCAGCCTGGTCAAGCCCTGAAGTTGTATGTAGATGTAACTCGAAGCTAAGCAGGTTAAAAAGGAAGATAAAATGAAACGTTTCATCTCATCTTTAATATTGTCAATCAGTATGATGACATTCAGTTCGGTGACCATCGCTGACTTTTCACTTGAAGGCGAGTTAAAAGCCGTTGATCCCCGTGGAAAAGTCATCAAGCGCGACATGCCAATGGCATTTAAACAAGTTGGTGATGACTTCAAGTTTAAAATCGGTAAGTTCGAGTACAAAGTTGCAGGACGCCCTGAAAAATATAGTATTGCAATTGTCTTACAGGAAAATAATTTTGTTTGGGTTCAGGAATTTAATAAACGCCCAATCAAGTCGTTCGAGTGGCAATTGGGCGACCATAATATTCGTCTGTACAAAGAAGTATTAAACAAGCCTGTCAAAGGCGATTATATTCTAGCAATAGACGATAAGGATTATTTCTTTAAAAATAAGCTGGCCCAAATCACCTTCAATTACAACGATGACGGTATCGAGGAAATCACTGTTGATGGCATGGTAGCAAGTCTAGGCTTAAATCGAGCGAAAAATGAATGTGAGCCAAAAGAAGATGGTGACAAAAAAGACGGCGATGAAGAAAAAAGTGACCAGGAAGGTGAAGAGAAAACTGAATGTAAACCACCTGAGTCGTAATTGGTTAAATCTACGAACGTATTGAAAACTAAGGGTTAATGCATGTGCATTAACCCTTTTTTGTTGCGCTTATTCTGCAAACTCATGATTAACTATATCCGCTATATGACGCAATCGCTGGGCGGCAATGCCATTTACTGAGTCACGTGGGTAACGACCTCTTACAGACATTTCACCGGCAACTTTACCTGTTAGTAATGTCAGCGCATCATCCACACAATCAACCGCATAAATGTGAAAACTACCCTTTTCGACTGCCCTTTGTACTTCAGAATTTAAAACCAAATTAATACAGTTCGTTTTTGGAATAATAACCCCTTGTGTACCTGTTAGACCTCTAGCAGCGCACAGTTTATAAAAACCTTCGATTTTTTCATTTACGCCACCAACCGATTGTACCTGTCCATGTTGGTTTATTGAGCCGGTAATCGCAATCCCTTGGTCTAGAGGAATTTGAGTAATGGCAGACAACAGTGTACAAACCTCACCTAAACTGGCGCTATCGCCGTCAATATGGCCATAACTTTGTTCAAGAGCAATGTTAGCAGAAAATGATAAGGCAAAGTCTTGGGCGTATTTATTACCTAAATAACCGCTTAATAGCATTACACCTTTAGAATGTATCGCTTTGCCTAGCTCTACTTCTCGTTCAATATCAATGACACCTGTAGAGCCTGCATAAACAGTCGCTGAGATTCGCGCTGGAGTACCAAAAGCGGTATCGCCAATTTCTAATACGGTGAGACCATTTAGCTTGCCAACCTCATAGCCATCGGTATTGATTAGAATTTGTCCCTCTTGTATATCTTCCAAAAAAGACTCACTAATTTGTCCAGACCGAACTTGTTTGGCCGCCAATGCTTGCGTTACATGTTTTTGGTCAATATGTAATAAAGTAAAATCAACAGGTTCAAATTCAGACTTTGTATAGTCCCGTTTTGCAAAAAATTGAGCTTCACCGACAAGCTCCAAAACATCGGCGAAACGAGCAGATAGTTTATGTTGGTGTTCTGCTTGCCTAAAGCTAAATCGCAATAACTCGCTTACGGCTCCTGCCGATAGTGTCATTTTATGCTCGGACGCATACGCCTTTACTTTTTGTACGAACCCATATAGGACTTTATCATTCAAATGAATGTAGTGTTCAAAATCAGCCAATACCCTAAATAATTCATTAAACTCACTGTCGTACTCTTGCATTAAATAATAAAGCTCACGCGAGCCCATGAGTATTACTTTAATATCAAGTGGAATAGGTGCAGGGTTCAAACTTGAAGCGTTGACAATATTGGCCTCTCCGCTTGGCGACTCCATTTTTATTTGATGGCTCTTAATAGCGAGTTTTAACGCATCCCAAACGGCGGGTTGACTGATTAATTTGTCAGCCTCTATGAGTAAAAAGCCACCGTTGGCACGATGAAGTGCACCAGGACGAATCATTTGATAACTGGTATAAACAGAGCCCTGGACCGAACTATACTCAATACGACCAAATACATTTTGAAAGGTAGGGTTTGCTTCATAAATAATTGGCGCACCCGCATTCGGTTCTTGTCGCGTAAAAACATTAGGGGTGAGTTGCTCTTCTAAGACTTTACGCACATCGATTTCATCGGCTTCTTTCTCATCATCAGCTTGAGATGAGAGGTAGTCTTGAATGATTTCAATGAGCGTGTCACGCATATCCTTTACAAACTTAACAATTCCCAATTCCGCCGCATATTTGTGCTCAAATTCTTTAAGAATGGGTTTCAATGCGTTTTCTATTGTTTCTTTGCTCAACTTTCGTTGAGCTTCAAACATCTCTCTTTTCCATTGTGGAAGTTCTAACAGAGTTTCAGTGAGCGTTGTTTCTAGCTCGCCGATTATCTCATAAAAATGCTTTTTAGTTTTTTCGTCTAACGCAGCAAATTCATTTTCGCCTAACGGCTTACCATCAAGAACAGGTGCAAAACTTACCGTACCTTTTTCTTCAAGCAATAATACTTTATTAGCGTTCGCCACTGATTCGACTTCATCAATAGCATCTTGGTACTTTTGATTAAAATGCTGTTCTATATTGCGCCACTTTCTCTGAAACGCTGGGTTGTCAAACGCAGCGGGAAATGTATCAAGGATATCCTCAATTAAACCATCAATATCTTTGTTAAGTCGGTTACCTTCCCCTGGTGCTAAAGGAATAAAATTTGGTGCTCTAGGCTCATCGAAGTTATTGACATAACACCACTCTTTTGGAGTCTCTTTATCTTTTGCTACTTCTTTTAGGTGGTTATTTATCAGTGTGTGACGGCCCGTAGCAGGTTCACCCATGACAAATAAATTGTACCCTTTCATCGTCATGTCTAGGCCAAATTCAAGTGCTTGCTGCGCACGCTCCTGGCCGATAAAGTTCACTTCGTTCGTTTGGTTTGACTCTAATATTTTTGAAATGTGTTCGAGATCTAAGGTTGGTGCCAAAGAATGTGAGCTTAACCGAAACGACTTATTTTTGTTCATAAATTGAATAACATTTTGAATTTTATTTATGTTTTTAGTCTATATCGAATTGCCAAAAAACGCATGACTTTCTTTATGACTAAAAATGGCTACTCTTTATTATAATTTTGCAAAGTTCGCTTGTTGGCAATGGTTGAATTGGGTATCCTTAGCACCTAATTTTCTATAGGTATTAACGGGTTGTAGACGCTTAAAAAGTGTGCTGCACCACCTTCAGGTTTGCTTAACTATAATTGTCGACCTGTAACGGTTTCGTTTATTTCAAATTTTTTGAGAATCATCCATGCAAGCAGAATATAATCATCGCGAGATAGAACAACGCGTTCAAAAACATTGGCAAGACCAACAAGTTTTTAAAGTTACCGAAGATCCAACAAAAGAAAAATATTATTGCTTGTCAATGCTGCCATATCCAAGTGGCCGACTGCACATGGGTCACGTTAGAAACTACACCATCGGTGATGTTATTTCGCGCTATCAACGCCTCCAAGGCAAAAACGTTATGCAGCCAATGGGTTGGGATGCGTTTGGCCTGCCTGCAGAAAACGCAGCAATTAAGCACAAAACAGCGCCTGCAAAGTGGACTTACGAAAACATCGAGTACATGAAAAGTCAGCTAACTAGCCTAGGTTTTGGCTACGATTGGGACCGTGAAGTAGCAACCTGTACGCCAGAGTATTACCGTTGGGAACAATGGTTTTTCACTAAGCTTTATGAAAAAGGTTTAGTTTATAAAAAGACTGCAACGGTAAACTGGGATCCAGTGGACCAAACTGTACTTGCAAATGAACAGGTTATTGATGGTCGCGGATGGCGCTCTGGTGCGCTAGTAGAGCAAAAAGAAATTCCACAGTGGTTTATCAAAATTACCGACTATGCAGAAGAGTTATTAAACGATTTAGATCAACTGGAAGGTTGGCCAGATACAGTTAAAGCGATGCAGAAAAACTGGATTGGCCGCTCAGAAGGTGCAGAAGTTACTTTTGATTTAATAAATAGCGACGAGTCTCTAGAAGTTTATACTACCCGTCCTGATACTTTATACGGTGTGACTTATGTTGCTGTTGCTGCGCAGCACCCTATCGCACTCGAAGCCGCTAAATCCAACCCAGAACTCGCTGATTTCATTGAACAGTGTAAGAGTCAGTCTGTTGCCGAAGCAGACATGGCGACAATGGAAAAGCTAGGTATAGATACCGGCCTAAAAGCGACTCACCCTCTTACAGGTGAAGAAGTGTCAGTTTGGGCCGCTAACTTTGTCTTAATGAATTACGGTACGGGTGCTGTTATGTCGGTACCAGGTCACGACCAACGTGATTTTGAATTTGCGACTAAATACGACCTGCCTATCAAACAAGTTATTGAATGTACAGATAGCGAGTTTGATCTCGCAGCTGCAGCCTACACAGAAAAAGGCCCGTTGATTAACTCAGCTGACTTCGATGGTTTGGACTTTGATGCAGCATTTAATGCTATCGTCGAAAAGCTTGAGTCTCTGGGTAAAGGTAAAAAGACAGTTAACTACCGTTTACGCGATTGGGGCGTATCACGTCAACGTTACTGGGGCGCGCCAATTCCGATGGCTACTCTAGAAGACGGCACATCAGTTCCAGTTCCAGAACAAGACCTACCAGTTGTGTTACCAGAAGACGTTGTGATGGACGGTTCTTCATCGCCAATCAAGTCGGATCCAGAATGGGCTAAGACGACAATCAATGGTCAAGCGGCATTTAAAGAAACGGATACCTTCGACACCTTTATGGAGTCATCTTGGTACTATGCAAGATATTGTTCACCTGAGTCTGATGACAAGATGTTAGACCCAAGTAAGGCGAACTACTGGTTACCTGTTGATCAATACATCGGTGGTATCGAGCACGCTATTTTGCACTTACTTTACGCTCGTTTCTTCCACAAATTAATGCGTGACGTTGGTCTAATTGACTCAGACGAACCATTCAAACAATTGTTATGTCAAGGCATGGTATTGGCTGACACTTATTACCGTGAAGACGAAAAAGGCGGTAAAGTTTGGATTTCACCAACAGAAGTTGAAGCGGAATACGACGAAAAAGGCCGAATCGTTAAGGCGTGGCACAAAGAAGACAAGCAACCGGTTATTTCAGCTGGCATGTCAAAAATGTCTAAATCAAAGAACAACGGTATCGACCCAGAGTCTGTTATTCAAACACTAGGTGCAGATACGGTTCGTTTATTTATGATGTTTACTGCTCCTCCTGAGCAAACATTAGAATGGTCAGACTCAGGTGTTGAAGGCGCACATCGCTTCATTAAACGTGTTTGGAAGTTAACTCAAGATACGATCGAAGCTGGCCTTGAAAAAGACTTAGACAAATCAGCGCTAAACTCTGATCAAAAATCGATTCGCCGCGAGGTTCACAAGACTATTGCTAAGGTTTCAGATGATTTAGGTCGTCGTAATACCTTCAATACGGCCATTGCTGCTGTGATGGAACTGACGAATAAGTTGAACAAAGCTCCATTGACTTCGAAAGAAGACAAAGCGGTGATGTTTGAGGCGATGAGTGCAGTCGTGTTAATGCTAACGCCAATTACCCCTCACGTTTGTCACGAACTATGGCAGTTACTTGGTAACACCGAGTCGGTAGATGATGCCCAATGGCCGGTTGTCGACGAAGCGGCGCTTGTAGAAGATGAAAAGCTTATTATTGTTCAGGTTAACGGTAAGGTCCGTGCGAAGTTGACAGTGGCAGCAGACGCATCTGAAGAGAGTATTCGAGAGCTAGGCCTTAATGATGAAAACGTTCAGAAGTTCACTGCTGACAAAACCATCCGTAAGGTTATTTTCGTAAAAGGCAAATTGCTGAACATAGTTGCAAACTAAATTGTAACGCAACTACGTCTCTAGCAAATTAGTCATGGAAAATTTAAGGCCGCATTAAGATTCATAATCTAGTTGCGGCCTTTTGTTCTTTATGGTTAATTGGGTTTTTCGTAAATAATTTCGCCCGTTTGAATTAAACACCAACTTTAGCTGTCATTAATTAGGCATAATATGTTGCAAATACATCCTATTAAGAGTTTCGCCACTTGGTTTTCAAAAGTAATCTTTGTTGTATCTACCCTCCTGCTACTTTCTGGCTGTGGTTTTAAACTCAAAGGGCAATACTATCTTCCAGAATCATTAAAAACGCTATATGTCAGCTCCGAGCAAAAGTTCAACCCTCTCTTAAAACAAGTAAAAGCTCGCTTAAAACAAAATCAGGTTAATGTTATAGAACGTTACCAACAAAACGCTGCAGAACTAAAACTTCTACCAGAGAGTTTCCAACGACGTACATTATCCTTATTCCCAAATGGACAAATAGCGGAATATGAGCTGTTGTATTATGCAAATTTTGTAATATTTAGACCAAATGGTGAAAGTCAGTCATTTACGGTAGAACTAAGTCGTGAATTTCAAGACGATCCCAACAACGCACTTGCTAAAGAAAGAGAACGCGCCCTCATCCTCAATGAGTTGAGAGTTATAGCGAGTGACCGTATATTGGCCCAGTTAATGATGCTGCAGTAAAGGCTTATTTAAAATGAAAATTTATGCCAATCAATTGGCCGCAGAATTAGCAAAAGAGATTAAGCCTTGTTATTTACTATTCGGCGACGAGCCGTTTCAGATAAGCGAATCAAGAGACCTTATCAAAGCTAAGGCAAAATCGATTGGTGTTCAGGAGGTCATTCGATTAGTTGAAGACGATCAATTTGATTGGCAAGAGTTAAGGCAACATTGCCAAGAACTATCTCTGTTTGCGAGTAGTAAACTTATAGAGCTTGAATTAACGTCTTCCAAGTTGAGTAAAGCCGCGGCCGATATTGTCAAAGAAATTGAAATTGAACTGTCTAGCTCGCCTGGCAGTGAAACTATTTTGGTCATGTTCGGCCCCAAACTAGATGCCGCGCAAACTAAAACGGCGTGGTTTAAAGCATTGAGTAATAAAGGGCTGTATGTTCCCGTATATGAAATCGACGGTCACCATCTAAAACGGTGGTTAGGTACTCAACTAACCAAACGCCAATTGACCATGCCTCAAGACGCACAGGATTATTTACTAAGTTTTACTGCTGGTAACTTATTGGCATGTTCTCAAGAGCTCGATAAATTAAAGATGGCTTTACCTGACAGTCCAAGCTTGTCACTTAATGCCGTCAAGAATTATGTTGAAAACCAATCTCGATTCACAGTTTTTCAATTAATGGACGCGGTTTTATCAGGTGATGCCCAACTTAGCCTTACGATTCTATCTCGCTTAAAACTTGAAGAGTTCGAACCTAATATTTTATTGTGGTCTTTGCAAAAGGACGCGTTAATTCTAAGAGCAATCCAGGAAGCATCGCACCTAAATCTGAACATTAACCAAGTCTTTGACGAACACCGTATCTGGAAAAATAAGCAAGCGGGGTACCGACAAGCTTCACAGCGTTTGTCACCACAAATTATTAACTCGGTAATTAAAAATCTAGCAAAGTTCGATATCGCACTTAAACAATATCAAATGACTTGCCCTTACACGCTCGTAGCACACATTTGTTTATTGTTGTGTGGTCATGAACATTTGAATCAGTTTGAATGGCCTGTTTGTGAACATGAACAACTCGGCGCCTAATTTAGTACTCTTGTATGGTGGTACTTTTAATCCCCTCCACCTCGGACATGTAAAACCGGTCGCAGTACTTTCACATAAAGTAAAGCCACAAGAAGTTGTCTATATTCCCTGTCATATCCCGCCGCACAAGGCTGCGCCTAAAGTTTCGAGCGCTGATAGATTGAAAATGACCGAGCTCGGCGTAAATGAATATAACGAGGACTTTTATTGCCCAGTTCATGTTAGCGATTATGAAATAACGCTTACAGAGCCTTCATATACTGCAAATACCTTGTCTCATTTTCGTAAAAAATTATCACCTGGGCAATCGCTGGGCTTTATAATCGGAATGGACTCTTTATTAACTTTTACTTCGTGGTATAAATGGCGTGAGATTCTCGAAAAAACTTTTTTATATGTTTTAGCGCGTCCTGGATATACACTTGACGAGTCGAGTTTAGACAAAGAAATAAGCCAACGGTTAGGACAAACCATTCACCTTATTGATTCAGTTGAATACGATATTTCATCGACTGCAGTACGCCAAGGTGATATTGAGAGACGTTCTCGACTAATGCCGTCGTCAGTTTTTGACTATATTACTTCGCACCAACTGTATATTGACTGAAACATTTCTTGTTAATAGACTTTGCTTTAGATAAATCCATTTAAGACCAATGACTAATTTGTTCCACCTTGCCATTGGAAATAATTATTTCGCCTTGCTTAGCTGTCAAACCATCGGCACTGTAATTTAAATCAAAAAACGCTTGTATCTTTAAGCCGCCCTTCAAAGACAACTTCCAAGTAGACAGTGCAATTGACAAAAGTTGTAAGTGGTGCTGCTGACAATATTGTTTCCCAGCAACTCGTGCTCGTTCGGCAACTTTTCTTGTTTGCCAAAACAGCCAAATAATTATTCCAAACAGAATCAACAACCAGACGGCTTGTAAGTCAAACACGTTATTTCCTCTTTTATTCTTGCAGGTATTTTGCTTGAGCTATTAGAAAAAACGCGACTTAGTGAGGTCGCGTCTTTAATTCTTCATCGTTTTGAATGTAAAACGTTACTTGATTAAAGTAACGCCACCCATGTAAGGCACTAACGCTTCAGGTACCGTGATGCTACCGTCTTCATTTTGGTAGTTTTCTAATACGGCTACTAAAGTTCTACCCACTGCAAGACCAGAACCATTAAGTGTATGAACTAACTCAGGTTTCTTCGCACCTTTAGCACGGAAACGCGCTTGCATACGACGTGCTTGGAAGTCGCCCATGTTACTGCAAGATGAAATCTCACGATATGTGTTTTGAGCTGGTAACCATACTTCTAAGTCATATGTCTTAGTCGCCGAGAAGCCCATATCACCAGTACACAAAACAACTTTTCGATATGGTAAACCAAGCTTTTGAAGGATAGTTTCTGCGTGACCAGTTAACTCTTCTAATGCTTGGTTTGAGTCTTCTGGCTTAACAACCTGGACTAATTCTACTTTGTCGAATTGATGCTGGCGAATAAGACCACGAGTATCACGGCCGTATGAGCCCGCTTCAGAACGGAAACAAGGCGTATGTGCCGTTAACTTTAACGGTAACTCTGTTTCATCGAAGATAACATCACGCGCAAAGTTAGTCAGTGGTACTTCTGCAGTCGGGATCAAAGAAAGCTTACGCTGATCTTGCTCTTCAGAGTTTTCAGACTGACCCGTCAACGGTTGTGTGTGGAATAGATCTTCGGCAAATTTAGGTAATTGACCCGTGCCTTGAAGACTTTCGTGATTTACTAAATAAGGAACGTACGCTTCTGTGTAACCATGCTGCTCTGTATGCTGGTCTAACATAAATTGAGCTAAAGCACGGTTTAAACGAGCGATTTTACCTTTCATAACCGTAAAGCGTGCACCACTTAGCTTAGTACCCATTGCAAAGTCTAAGCCTAAGTCTAACGATTCACCTAAATCTACGTGATCTTTAGGTTCAAAACCAAGCTCTGTTGGCTCGCCCCACTTCAATACTTCAACGTTCTCTTCTTCAGACTTACCTGCAGGCACGTCTTCGTGCGGCAAGTTTGGTACTGATAAAGCGATAGTATCGATTTCTTGTAATAAAGATTGTAGCTCAGATTTAGCTGCGTCTAGTTTGTCACCTAAGTCAGCAACGCTATCTAATAAAGGTTGAATATCTTCACCACGAGCTTTTGCTTGACCGATACTTTTGGACTTTGCGTTGCGCTCGTTTTGTAACTCTTGCGTTGCCGTCTGTAATGTTTTGCGGCGTTCTTCCAACGCAGTTAACTGAGCAACATCAATTTCGAAGCCACGTGCAGCCAATCTCGTTGCGGTTTCTTGAATATCATTTCTTAGAAACTTAGGATCTAACATTGTAACCTTTAACCTATTTGTAATTTTTAATTATCTAATTTATTCGTTTCAGTGCGTATCTTATCTGGGTATCGCCAGTTGCATTCCTAGCCAAGCAGCTAATAAACATACGAACACGTTTAAGCACACATTTAATAAAGCTTTCAGCCATTCGCCTTGTTGTAATAGTAACAAGGTATCCAATGAAAAAGTGGAAAAAGTCGTAAATGCACCAAACAAACCGATACCTAACAGCGAACGCCAAGGTAGGTCCGCGACTATACCATGTTCTATTAAGCTAAATAAGAGCCCTAATAAAAATGAACCTATGATATTGACGGTTAATGTCCCAAAAGGAAAGCCTTTACCTAGCCATAATGTCAAAAAGTGATGAATCGTAAACCTCAACGTCGCGCCTAGTGCGCCGCCTAGGGCCACAAAAATTAAATTTGCTCCGAGCGGCATTATCGACTTCTCTGATTTGGACTAGCTTGATCCAAACTTTTTAAGTAATCGAGCTTTTCTTTAATCTTAGTTTCTAAACCACGTTCACTTGGGTAATAAAACTGTTCGTCTTGAATCTCTGTAGGCAAATAGCTTTCACCAGCGGCATATGCATTTGGTTCATCATGAGCGTAACGGTATTCACTGCCCTTTTCTAACGATTTCATTAACTCTGTTGGTGCGTTAACTAAATGAGTTGGTACCGCTAAATCTCCCGTTTCAGCCGCGAGTCGTTTGGCTTGATTAATCGCCATATACGTTGCATTACTTTTGGCCGCACTGGCCATATAAATGGCCGCTTGGGCAATTGCACGCTCACCTTCTGCTGGACCCACTCTATGAAAGACATCCCACGCATTTAATCCAATTTGTAATGCCCTTGGATCTGCATTGCCGATATCTTCAGATGCTATGGCCAATAAGCGCCTTGCCACGTACAGTGGATCTCCGCCACCAGCTAATATGCGTGCGTACCAATACAAGGCTCCATCTGGGCTTGAGCCCCTTACCGACTTGTGAAAAGCAGAAATAAGATCATAAAAGTGGTCGCCGCCTTTATCAAATGTCGCCATCTGATTACCGGTCGCCTGTTCGATAATTTCAGCGGTGATAACCCCATCCTCTGAAACTAAGTCACTGCAAATTTCTAGGTAGTTCAGTAAACGTCGACCGTCTCCACCTGATAATGAAATCAACAAAGCCTTGTTGTCTTCTGACAGGTGTAAATTTTGTTCACCTAAGCCCTTTTCACTATCCGTTAAGGCTCTTTTAAGCAGAAACTCCAGATCAGAAGTCTCTATGCTTTTTAGAACGTAAACTCTGGCTCGACTTAAAATTGCGTTATTGAGTTCAAAGGATGGGTTTTCAGTTGTTGCCCCTATAAACGTCACTGTGCCATTTTCGATGTAAGGTAAAAAAGCATCCTGCTGGCTTTTATTAAATCGATGCACCTCATCGACAAACAACAGTGTCTTCTTGCCACTTTGTTGTCTTCTGTGCTCTGCGCGCTCAACGGTTGCTCTTATATCTTTCACACCAGAATTAATTGCAGATAAGGTTTCTACCTCAGCATTACAATAGCGAGCAAGTAACTCAGCTAGTGTGGTTTTTCCAGTCCCAGGAGGTCCCCACAAAATCATCGAATGGCAATGCCCTGCTTCAATCATTTTTCTAAGCGCTTTACCCTCACCAACTAGATGAGTTTGACCAACATAATCATCAATACACGTTGGTCTCATTCGAGCGGCAAGTGGCATATCACTTAAGCCCAGCTTACTATCCGTGAGGGAGTCCTTTTGGGACTCACCACCATTTGACAGACTTTCAAAGCCAAACGAATTTTGATCACTCACTAGGTCTACCTCGTCTTCGAAACTGTGGACTTTCTAATACTGAACATTGCCGTTAGCATTTGTTTGAACAGAGGTCGGTCGTTGATCGTCGATATCTACTCCAGCGGGAATAGTAAATACAAAATCAGTGTCCTTAGGAGATACTTTTTTGTGGTCAAATAATTGATACTCACTGACCTGGCGACTTCTACTAGTAATGAGTAATTTATCAATCGATTTAGTACCATCACCCTTTAATATAATTTCCAGTCTTATGACCTGAGCGTCGTTTAAATTAAGCGGAGTGATGACAAAACCGTTGTTATTTGTCTGAATCGCAAAGTTGTCCCATACGGCGGGATCATCATTGACTAGTAACGCAAACGGCGTTGTTGTGACGGCATGGTTTGCTTCATAAATTGAAACTTGCTCTACAAAAGGATTAAACCACCAAACCGATTGGCCATCTGAAATTAGTAACTCTTCATCAGGTTCGTTCACCTGCCAAATAAATTTACCTGGCTGTTTGAACGTTAAGGAGCCTTTTGCGCTATGGATCTGATTATCATCCGCATCAACGACAGTCTGGGTAAACTGGGCTGCAAAGCCATCTAGCTGCTTTAATACCTCTTTTATTTCATCGCTTTGCCCAATGTTGCCGGTCACCGCAGATTCATCAAAAGTGTGTACTGGTTGAGCAGGAAGCTCAGATAACGCTTGTGCTTGAATCGGCAAAATTATTGCCATTACTACACTGGCCAGTATTGTGCTTTTTAACATTAAATTAATTCTCCTTGCTCTTCAGTTGGGTGCTTTGGTGCTAATACTTCACGGCTGCCGTTTGCAGCCGGTGTACTTACAATGCCCATCGCTTCCATTTGCTCGACAATACGAGCTGAGCGGTTATAGCCAATTCGCAACTTACGTTGAATACTAGAAATAGATACTTTTCTCGTTTCCGTAACAAATGCAACGGCTTCATCAAATACCGGATCGACTTCTTCGCCTTCTGCCATTTCAGCAGCTTCACCAGGTAACATATTCTCTTCGGTCATTTCACCTTCGAGGATTTCCTTAATGTAATTTGGCTTAGCTTTTGACTTCCAATCGTTAACTACTGCGTGCACTTCGTGGTCATCGACGAACGCACCATGAACACGTGTTGGCACACCAGAACCTGGCGGAAGGTATAACATGTCACCCATACCTAACAGGTTTTCTGCGCCTTGTTGATCCAAAATGGTTCTGGAGTCAATCTTTGAAGAAACTTGGAATGCCATTCGTGTAGGTATGTTCGCTTTGATAAGACCGGTAATAACGTCAACAGACGGCCTTTGCGTCGCAAGTACTAAGTGTATACCTGCTGCACGGGCTTTTTGCGCGATACGAGCTATCAGCTCTTCTACTTTTTTCCCGACGATCATCATCATGTCGGCAAATTCATCGATGACGACGACGATAGCTGGCAGTCGCTCTAACTCTGGCGGCATTTCTAACATATTATCGGTAGAACGCCACAATGGGTCTCTAATTGGCTGACCAGCTTCTTTAGCAGCATCGATTTTGGCGTTGTAACCTTTTAGGTTTCTAACACCTAAAGCCGACATCAGCTTATAACGGCGTTCCATTTCACCAACACACCAGCGCAACGCATTTGCCGCTTCTTTCATGTCGGTGACCACTTCAGATAACAAATGAGGAATACCTTCGTAAACGGAAAGCTCAAGCATCTTAGGGTCAATCATTATCAAGCGCACTTCATCCGGCGTCGACTTATACAGAAGGCTCAAAATCATCGTATTAACACCAACTGATTTACCGGAACCTGTCGTACCCGCCACCAACAAGTGAGGCATTTTTGCAAGATCTACGACAACCGCTTTACCACCAATGTCTTTACCTAACACCATCGTTAGAGGTGAATCAGCCTTTTCAAAGCCAGGGCTATCCATGACCTCTGATAATCGAACAATTTGTCTGTGTTTATTTGGGATCTCCAAGCCTATGTATGACTTACCAGGAATAACTTCGACAACACGAACGCTCATAGCAGATAAAGAACGTGCTAAATCTTTGGACAACCCCGAAATCTTACTTACTTTTATACCTGGTGCTAAATCTAATTCGAATCGTGTAATTACTGGACCTGGGTATACGCCAACCACTTCTGCTTGAATGTTAAAGTCCAAAAGTTTTTCTTCAACCAGTCTTGAAACTGCATCAAGTTCTTCCTGAGAAACCGGGTTTTCTACTTTATCTGGGCGGTCTAGCAACTCAAGTGAAGGTAATGTAATTGGCTCAGGTTCAGGTTTTGCCTCAGGAACCAAGATACCACTATTTGACTGACCTTCAGGTTTTTGAGAGGCCATTGTATCGCGAGCGATTGGCTCCCCAGTACTTTGCATACCTTCCAATGCGCCCATAATGTCATCATCGGTTAGCTCATCATCAATTGACGTATAACTTAATGAGTCAACCTGTTCCATTGGTGAGTCATTATTCGTCGGTTGTGTCGTACCAAATTCAAAAGGCATATCATCATCAAACGAGACTGAATTAGCCGTCTTCGATTTTTCTTTACTTACACCTTGCTCATCTGCAGGTCCACTAACAACAAGATCAGATGCTTGACTGTCGCGCAGATCATTAAATTGAGCGCCGTCCGTGTTATCTTTTTCTGACACCTCATTAAAGCTTGAAGCTTCAACATGGTCCTTTCTGTTATTTGATCCTTTGTCCGATAAGTCTTCAGAATCATCTGCTTTGGCAAAAAACTGCGCTAACAATGAGCGTTGTTCTTCTTTAGTGCTTGGGTTTATGGCATTTGAGTCGTTTGGCTTGTCACTATCTTGTTTAAGTGATTTGTTATTTTTTTCAAAACTATTGTCTTCTGAGTTAACCGTTGACTGTTCAACTTCACTTTGTTCTTTATTCGCCTTTTCTTTAATCGACTCTGCTGTCAAACCAGATTCAGCCGTTTGGTTTTGTACTTTAGGCGCATCCACACCTAATAAGTCTCTTCCCGTGTTGTAAAGCCAAACTGAACTTAAGATTGTATATTTCCCAATACCATCAATAACGTTCAACCAAGAAATACCTGTCATCAAGGTAAAGCCCATCATCAAACTCACCAAAAACAGAAGAGTTGAACCGGTAAATCCAAATAACGGAACAAGTAAATAGGTTATGACGTCACCTACGATTCCGCCTGAAGAATAAAAATAAATGTCATCAAAGTTCATACTGCAAATGGCTGACAACCCAACGACAAAAAAGACAAACCCAAGCAAGCGAAGCCCCAGAGCTAGGTAATCAACTTCAATTAAGTCATGAAACTTCCTAAAAAATAGCCAGCCAATTAGAGAAACAAGGACCGGAATAAAAAACGCCAACCAGCCAAAAGTAAACAATAGAATATCGGAAAGCCAAGCACCAAATGCACCACCAGCATTTTTGATGAATTCGTAGTTACCTGTTTTTGACCAACTTGGGTCTGCAGGGTCAAATGAGAATAAGGTAATGAGAATATAAATAGAAATCGCGCCGGCTAAGATAAGGCCAACCTCTAAAAGGCGTTGAAATCCATTCAAAAATGAAGGTTGCTGGTCACTCAATGTTCGATACTCCAGGCTCTCGAAATTATAATTAGAAAAATGTCAGTGAGAGCCCCTTAATCTAACAAAAAAATTAGGGTATTTCATGGCGTTTTTCATTGTTTTACAGGACAAACTAGATGTAAATCGGTGTTGGTCTGTTGGTTTTAACTTCTTCCATCACAACATAGGTTCTACTAGCACTTACCGACGGTAGTTTTAAAAGTGTCTCACCAAGAAGTTTCCGATAAGAGGACATGTTTTTAACCCTAGTTTTTAAAAGATAATCAAAGCTTCCCGATACTAAGTGACACTCCAATATTTCATCGAGCTTTTCCACTGCTTTAGAAAAGTCGCTAAAAACGTCTTGCGCTGTCTTTTCTAACGTAATTTCAACAAATACCAACATGTTAGCACCAACGGCCTCTGCATTGAGAACGGCTTGATACCCTTCAATAACCCCCTGGCGTTCTAGCCTTCTTACCCGTTCTAAACAAGGAGTTGGGCTAAGCCCCACTTTTTTACTAAGTTCTAAATTAGAAATCCGGCCGTTAACTTGAAGTTCGGTCAATATCTTTTTATCTATCCTATCCACAAAAACCTACACCATTCACTAAATAAGAATAATTACTCAAGATAATATATCGTTTTTAATAAAAATACAGTGATTAATTTTGTAAGTATATCCCTATAATGCCCGCAAATTTTGACATCAGTCACACACAAACATAAAAGGTAATGAACATGATTATCGGTGTACCTAAAGAAATCAAAAACCATGAATACCGTATCGGCCTAACACCAGCAGCAGCAAAAGAGTTTGTTGCTAACGGTCACCAAGTACTTATCGAAAAAAATGCAGGTGCAGCGATTGGCTTCTATAACGAAGATTACATTGCAGCAGGTGCTTCGATCATTGACACACCAGAAGAAATTTTTGCGACTGCAGAAATGATTGTAAAGGTAAAAGAACCGCAGCCTAACGAATGTAAAATGTTGCGTGAAGGTCAAACACTTTACACTTATCTTCACCTTGCCCCAGACCCAACGCAAACTGAACTCTTAGTTGCATCAGGTGCAACCTGTATTGCGTACGAAACAGTGACTGATAACCACGGTGGTTTACCGCTTCTTGCACCGATGAGTGAAGTTGCAGGTCGTATGTCAATTCAAGCCGGCGCACACCACCTTGAAAAAGCACAAGGCGGTAGCGGTACATTGTTAGGTGGTGTACCAGGCGTTGCTCCTGCAAAAGTCGTTGTTGTCGGCGGTGGTGTTGTCGGTACAAACGCAGCTAAGATGGCTGTCGGCATGGGCGCAGACGTAACAATTTTAGACCGTTCATTACCACGTTTACGTCAACTAGACGATATTTTCCGTGGCACAGTAAAAACCGTATACTCGACGGTAGACGCGATTGACAAGTACACTGCAGAAGCAGATTTAGTTGTTGGTGCTGTTCTCATCCCAGGTGCAGCTGCTCCTAAACTAATCACAAAAGAACACATCAAAAACATGAAACCTGGTGCAGTCTTAGTTGACGTTGCGATTGACCAAGGCGGTTGTTTCGAAACATCAAAAGCAACAACGCACCAAGAACCAACATACGTGATTGATGATGTGGTTCATTACTGTGTTGCTAACATGCCTGGTGGTGTAGCTCGTACGTCAACAATGGCATTGAATAACGCAACATTGCCATTTGGCTTAGCATTGGCTAACAAAGGCCCTAAACGTGCTATGTTAGAAGACCAGCATTTACTAAATGGTCTGAATGTACACAAAGGTAAAGTAACTTACAAAGCCGTAGTTGACGCGCTTGGTGAACAACTTGGCCTAGAGTACATGGAAGCAACAGCAGCCCTACAGCTGTAACAAGATGACTTAACCACAGTTAATATCTACATTAAAGTCCAAGGCCAGTGAGTTTTTATTTCACTGGCCTTTTTTATTGCCTGTGTATTTGGCTTTTAGGCTAAGTCACCACATTTTTTTGATGATTTTGGAGTGTTATCTGTTTATTGAATGGGTTATTTCAGATAAGGGCGGTGATCAACAATTTCGTACTTTTCAATGAGATATTGAACAAAGTCACTGTTTTTTACTAAAAACTCATCAAAGTCTTTAATCAAGTAAGGATGCTTCAAAGAAGATAAATGATATGAGTACACTTCATAATCAATATTTCTGTTAATCAAAGCTTGCTCGTTTTGACGTATTTTATTCAAGTAATAGTTGACGACTGATGGCTCTATGTCTATCGCATCTAACTGCCCTCTTATTAATTGCTGAATCAACATCAATGTAGAAGAGCTCTCGTATAGAACCACGTCTCCAGATTTAATCTCATCGATCCACTTAGTAGGATAAAACCCCAAAAGCGTTCCCAATACTTTCACATCTTCTTTCTGTTTTATTCTTTCGTTGAATGTGATGGTTCCGGCAACTAAATGTAAAACTGGCTTACTATAGGTTATATTTTTTGAAAGGCGATTGACTTCTTCAGACTCATTCCATCTTGAATTGTCAGGGAATTTCAGGTCGATATCCTGCTCAAATAACCACATACCAAAACGCTTCACTGGCATCGGATAATATTCAAACTGATAGCCGTATTGTTCACCAAACTCTGAAAATAATTCAGTTGTGAAAGTGTCATGGGCGTTTTTAAAGTCAAAAAGTGGAAAGTAATGTAAATCCTCAACGCCCAACACAAACTTCTGAGGCTGACCCTGAGCGTTTGTGGTTGTTTTCACGGCTGCATGTTCATCCGGGTTGGCAACAACAAAAGTAGGTAATGACAATAAAGTCAAAAACACACTTACATACCAAATAAACAAGTTATTTTTGTTATTTATCAAGTACAACATCCATTCCCAATTATCTACTTATCACGGCCTAGTTACCTACTTTAAATAAGTAAAGACCAATACAATCCACAGTAGGTAAAATCTACGTACCTTTTTTGCTTAATTACCAATGTATACCATTTGTAACCACTAATACAGTTCAATTTTTGAGCGACACTGATAAACAAGAAAAGATAACCTCCTTTTTTGTTCGCTAAATATAAATTAATCACAATAATTCGTTCCCATTTACCCTTGATGTTAGTTAATATTCCCCCATTAAATATTCAAGTTTTATTTTTGGAGTTTTACATGAGTGCAGTTCAGCATCATAGTTTAGTTATTTTAGGTTCTGGCCCTGCGGGTTACACTGCCGCAGTATATGCAGCCAGAGCAAATTTGAACCCGGTTCTAATTACAGGTATGCAACAAGGTGGTCAGCTAACTACGACAACCGAAGTTGAGAATTGGCCAGGTGATGCAAATGACCTAACAGGTCCTAAACTGATGGATCGCATGAAAGAGCACGCAGAAAAGTTCGACACGCAGATCATATTTGATCATATCAACGAAGTTGATTTTTCAGAGAAGCCATACAAATTAAAAGGTGATAGTGCATCTTATACTTGTGATGCTTTAATTATTTGCACAGGCGCTTCTGCGCAGTACTTAGGCTTAGACTCTGAACAAGCGTTTATGGGTCGCGGTGTTTCTGCTTGTGCAACTTGTGATGGTTTCTTTTATCGAAATCAAAAAGTAGCGGTAGTTGGTGGTGGTAACACTGCTGTCGAAGAAGCTCTTTATTTATCTAACATCGCTTCAGAAGTCCATTTAGTGCATCGTCGTGATACATTCAGAGCTGAAAAGATCTTAGTTAAACGACTTATGGACAAAGTTGAGAACGGAAATATTGTTCTTCACACTGACCGGACACTTGATGAGGTTTTAGGCGACGACATGGGCGTTACAGGTATCCGTTTACAAGACACCAAGTCTGATTCAAAAGAAGAGCTTGATGTAATGGGTGTGTTTATTGCCATCGGTCACAAGCCAAACACTGGCATGTTTGAAGGCAAACTCGAAATGAACAATGGTTATATCAAAATTAACTCTGGCTTGGACGGTAACGCTACAGCAACTAGCGTTGAAGGCGTATTCGCTGCCGGTGACGTTTGTGACCATATTTACCGTCAAGCAATAACGTCTGCAGGTACAGGTTGTATGGCAGCGCTTGACGCAGAGCGCTATTTGGATGCTAAATAAAAACGAACAACAAGCCTAAATGTAAAGGGCTTCTAGTTTTATAAAAATAACAAAAAGGAGCTACTCAGCTCCTTTTTTAGTATAAAGTTAGCCTATGAAACAAAGTTTGTATTATTTAAATGACGACGAGACATGGTTTCCACCAATTCATCAGGCGTTAGATGAGCCACCAGGGCTGTTAGCCGTTGGCGGCGACTTATCGTTGCTTCGATTAAAAAAAGCCTATTTCTCTGGAATATTTCCATGGTACTCCGACAATGAGCCTTTGCTGTGGTGGTCACCAGACCCGAGAGCCATTATTGAAATTGATGAAATACGTTTAAATAAGTCACTCAAAAAGTTTCTTAGGAAGTGTCGTTATCAAGTGTCTATTAATCAAAGTTTCAACAATGTCATCCAGCAATGTGCTCTGCCGAGAAGCGAAGATAATGGAACTTGGATATTTCCCGAGATGCAAGATGCTTATCAGGCTCTTCACAATGATGGTACAGCACACTCTATCGAAGTTTGGGAAACTCAAAATGACCAAAAGCAATTAGTCGGTGGGCTTTATGGTGTAGCGGTTGGAAGTTGTTTTTGTGGAGAGTCTATGTTCTCTAGTAAACCCAACGCCTCGAAATTAGCATTATTAGTATTAGGACAACTTTTGAAGCCCTATAAAAATGCACTCATTGACTGCCAATTACCCAACCCATACTTAATGTCGATGGGA
>NZ_CEYNSH010000045.1:0-20385 GCF_982872775.1 Psychrosphaera sp.
GTTCGAGAAGCGTTTAAAGATTACCTTCCGGAAGATGTATTATGGCGCCAAAAAGAACAATTCTCTGACGGCGTGGGCTACAACTGGATTGACTCATTGGTGGCTTTGGCTGAAGAGCAGATCACTGATCAACAAATGGCAAGTGCCGAGTATCGATTCCCACACAATACACCTGATACAAAGGAAGGTTATTTTTATCGCACGATCTTTGAGCAACACTTCCCGCTAGACTCAGCGGCGGAATGTGTGCCTGGTGGTAAATCTGTTGCTTGTTCAACGCCAGAGGCATTGGCTTGGGATGCCAAGTTCAGTGCCAATGCCGACCCGTCGGGCCGTGCTATGTTTGACGTACATGAGCAAGGTTATAGCGACAAATCAAACTAACCTAACATTTAGTTTCTCTGCAATTCGTATAGCCCAAGGCAAACGCTAATTAAAATTGGCGTTTGCTTTTTTGCTTGTATTTCACCGCTTTTAAAAATCATATACCGAACTATATTTTAACTATGATAGACGTCACCGAAATCCACATAGTACAAGTTGTCAGTGAATTAGGCAGCATTAGCAAAGCCGCTGAGCAATTGCATATTTCACAGCCAACACTCAGCAAAAAGATCAGCCGTCTCGAACAAAAGCTAAACATGGCGCTGTTTTATCGCGACCCGATTGGCATGGTTCCGACGGATGCCGCCAAGTTACTAATCAACAAAGGCCATCATCTTACTTCACAACTAGCACAGCTGGAGCGTGAGCTAGCACTTATGGCCAACTTACAAGGTGGAATGATTTCAGTGGGAGTTGGTCCAATTGTGGAACAAGACATTTTACCCAAAGTACTATTGGACTTTGTCGAGCAGCAATATAGCTTCAAGATATCGACGGTGACCATGTCATCGGAGGCTTTATTGGAGAATCTCCAAAATGGTCGATTAGACGTCGCGATTGGTACCTTTGGTGAAGAAGACGTTCCTGCTAATGTGTTGGCGCCACTTAAATACAGTAACCGTTTTGTCGGAGTGGTCAGAAAAGACCATCAACTGAGCAACCGCAAAAAAGTCCACCTTCAAGAACTCATGGAATACAAAAACATCTCTCCTAGTATTCCCAAAAACCTTAGCTTTAAAGCCTCGTTATTAATGCAAGACAGAGACTTCTCCCCTTCTATTGCTTGTGAAAGTTATGACATCGCCAAGCGTGTAGTACTGAATTCAGATTACGTAACCTCAGGCCCAGAAGTATTGTTCCGCAATGAGTTTTTATCCGGCCAGTTAGTCAAACTAGAATTAGAATCGGATTTAATTTGGGAATGTCGTTGTTTGGTCAAGCCTGAGCATAGTTTAGCGCCAGCCATACAAGAGGTCATTGCACTTTTTGCTCAATACATGGAACAAGCTTAGCTATAACCGGCCAAGTAAACGGGCTAAGCCATAATTAACTGAGCTAGCCCGCTTGGATAACTCGCTAAGCTTACTGGCTTAGTCAACCGGCTTAGCACACCAGCCCAACCTTAACTTTTAATCAAATTAGCATTGATTTCTCGATTTTTAACCACTTTTAGCACCTTTATTAACCCATGTATAACTTTTGTTGTTAGGGGTGGTAAAGAATCACTATTACTCAAGCGTTCCGCCCTACTTTAAGATCACGCTCATAAATCGCATCACCCTATTTAGGCTTGTTTTTCAAAGGATTTTGAAAGTGATGTTTAATATCAACACGATTCTTACAGGTAACAAAACAACAATGAAATCTATCAATCGCCCGACTAAGTCAATCATCGCATTGTCAGTAAGCGCAATATTTATGGCAGATTCAGCCATGGCTGCTGGCTTCTACTTAAACGAACACAGTGCAAATGGCTTGGGCCGTGCGTTTGCAGGTCAGGCGGCTGTTGCTGAAAACGCAACCGTTCTTTACTCAAACCCAGCTGCAATCACGGCATTTGATAAAGAAAACCTAAGTCTATTTGTTAGCTATGTTGATCCAGGTATCGACTCTACAGGCGAAGTAACCTTGACTAACCAAGGTCAAACAATGACGTTAGATGCGTCTCAAGAAACGGTTGCTGGAAGTGCAATTATTCCTGCGGCCTTTTATGTTGCACCTATCACAGACAAACTTTCAGCTGGATACGGTCTATTTAGTAACTACGGCTTAGCGTCTGATTACGACGATAACTTCAATGCATTACATTTTTCTGACCGTGCTGAAATCAAATCGGTAAACTTTAACTCAGCTATTGCATATAAAGTGTCAAACGAATTGAGTTTAGGTCTTGGCTTCAATGTTGTTCACAGTGAAGCAGAGCTAGGTACAACTGTTCCTGGCGTTATCTCTCAAGCCGTTGGTGGTATAGTGCCAGCTGGTGCAAAGATTGCTCAAGTGAAAGGTGACGACTGGTCTTTCGGTTGGAACCTTGGTGTTCATTGGTCACCGATTGAATCAACTCAGGTTGGCTTTAGCTACCGCTCAGAAGTAGACCTTACGCTTTCTGGTGAAATGAAGTCAGATGTAGTTGCAGCGTACAACCAAGATGGTTCTGTTGATATTGATCTACCAGCAGTTGCAGAATTAGCAGTCAACCACGATTTAAACGAACAGCTGTCAATTCAGGCAAGCATTAACTGGTTTGGTTGGAGTAGCTTTGACGTATTAGAAGCAAACTTAGAAAACGGCTTAGACGTGTTATTAAAAGAAGAAAACTTCAAAAACGCACGTAAATACAGTGTTGGTGCGACATACGTACTAGACAATACATGGACAGTTCGCGCCGGTTTTGCGTTTGACGAAGGTGCAGTTTCTGATGAACACCGCAGCCTGAGCATCCCAGATACTGACCGTCGCTGGTTCAGTGCTGGTACAACATACACACTTAACGAAAGCCTAACCCTTGACGCTGGTGTAGTTAAAGTTCTGGGTAAAGAAGCGGGCGTTGAAGAGCAAACGGCATTTGGCCCACTTTCTTCAACGGTTCAAGCAACCCAAGATGCATCTGCGACTATTCTAAGTGCACAGCTTAACTGGATGTTTTAATACATCGATTTAAATACTCTATTTAAATACTTCTACTTAAATAAAAAAGCGACGCTCTCTTCTGAGGCGTCGCTTTTTAGTTTTTGAACTAGCCTAATTTGTTATTTAAGGTCAAATCGGTCTAACTGCATTACTTTGACCCACGCTTCCACAAAGTCTTCAATAAAACGTTGTTTTGACGTGTCAAAGGCATACACCTCTGCCACAGCTCGCAACTCTGATGACGAACCAAAGATAAGATCTACTGGTGTCGCAGTGTATTTCACTTCACCTGTTTTACGGTCTACACCTTCATAAACCTCGCCCGCTTTTTGCCACTTAGTCGACATATCAAGTAAGTTAACGAAGTAGTCGTTGCTCAATGCACCAGGGTTATCGGTAAATACACCGTGATTACTGCCATCTGCATTCGCTCCTAATGCACGCATACCACCTAACAATACTGTCATTTCTGGAACAGTCAGTGCTAATTGGTCTGCCTTGTCGATCAGTGCTTGAGTCGGAGACTTGTAATAGCCTTTTTCGTAATAGTTTCGGAATGCATCAGCTTGTGGAGTCAGCATAGAGAAAGAATTAACGTCTGTTTGCTCTTGAGTTGCATCACCACGGCCAGGAACAAAAGGTACAGTTACATTCTTATAGCCCGCGTCTTTTGCTGCTTTTTCGATTGCAGCTGCTCCACCAAGAACGATGAGGTCAGACAAAGACACATTTTTACTGCTAAAGAATGAATCATTAAAGTCTTTCTGGATTTCTTTTAGAACACCAACGACTTTTTCAACCTCCGCAGGATTGTTCACTGCCCAATCCTTTTGAGGAGCAAGTGCGATACGTGCACCGTTTGCACCACCGCGCATATCAGAATCACGATAAGAAGATGCTGCGCCCCACGCTACGCGAACCAATTCTTGTACGGTTAGCCCAGACTCTAAGATATCAGACTTAAGATCTTTGATATCTTCGTCAGTGATAAGTTTATAATCTGGTTTTTCAATTGGATCTTGCCAGATATGAGCTTGTTTAGGTACTTCCTCACCAATGTAGTTATCAATAGGTCCCATGTCTCGGTGAGTCAACTTGAACCAAGCCTTAGCAAACGCCAAGCGATAAGCTTCTGGGTCTTTTAAGAATCGTTCTGCAATCTTGCGATACTCTGGGTCGAACTTAAACGCCATATCTGCAGTTGTCATCACAGGTGGATTGAACTTGCCTTTGATATGAGCGTCAGGAACGACTTTTTGCATTGATTCATCAGTCGGAATCCACTGTTTTGCGCCGGCAGGGCTTGTTGTCAGTTTCCACTCAAAGTTTAATAGGTTCGCTAAATATAACGACGTCCATCGAGTCGGAGCTTGTGTCCATGCACCTTCTAAACCACTTGTAACGGTATCTTCTGAGTGACCTTTACCGCATTTATTCTTCCAACCTAAACCTTGCTGTTCAATAGGTGCTGCGCCTGGCTCACCTTCTAAGCAATCCGCAGGTTTGTGCGCGCCGTGCATTTTACCAAAAGTATGGCCACCGGCTGTTAAAGCAAGCGTTTCTTCATCGTTCATTGCCATACGAGCAAATGATTCACGAATATTCTTTGCAGAGCCAAGTGGATCTGGTTTGCCGCCTGGACCTTCTGGGTTAACGTAAATTAAACCCATGTGAACCGCAGCTAGAGGTTTTTTCAGCTTACCGTCTTTTTCACGACGATCGCTTGCTAGCATTTCAACTTCTGGTCCCCAATAAACCATATCCGGTTCCCAGTCGTCATCACGACCGGCAGCAAAACCATAAGTTTTAAAGCCCATGTTCTCTAACGCAACATTGCCCGCTAGTACTATCAAATCACCCCAAGAGATGTGTTCACCGTATTTTTGCTTAACAGGCCATAACAAGCGACGCGCTTTGTCTAGGTTTCCGTTATCCGGCCAGCTATTAAGCGGGTCAAAACGTTGTTGACCTCCACCAGCACCGCCGCGTCCATCAAGAGTTCGGTACGTACCTGCAGCATGCCATGTCATACGAATAAAAAACGGGCCATAGTTACCCCAGTCCGCTGGCCACCAATCTTGTGAGTCTGTTAGTACTGTATTGATGTCATTTTTGAGCTGTTGATAGTCCAACTCAGCGAACGCTTTTTTATAATCAAAGTCTTCACCTAGAGGGTTAGAACGTGCATCGTGGTCACGTAATGGAGAAAGGTCAATTTGATCTGGCCACCAAAAAAGATTTGGCTTTGCTTGATTAGCAACGACATGACCACTACCGACAGCACCTTTGGGCTTACTGATTTTTGCTTCTTCAGCAAGAACGGCACTTGAAAAAGCAAATGCCATGGCACTTGCCAGTAATGATGTTTTGAATAGTTTATTTTTGTTCATTTTTTGATCCTAAGAGTCAAAGTTGTTTCGACCCTTAGAATTATAAAAAGACTTTTTATTTTGGATATTTAGATAAACTGAAGTATGTATTCAGTTTTTTAGAATGTAATTTAAATCTGTGAATTAAAGGTAACAAGCAGAGCGAAGTGATGTTTTGGCCAAGCACTTAATTGACTCAGGTAACATCACTTTTTGCTAAAAAAGGGTTTCACGGTTCTCTAAAAACTTCTTGCCCACTTCAAAGCCCATTTTATAATCGGCAATTAAGTCTTCTGCCGTACTACCTAGTAACTTACTTCTCAAAGGTTGTGGTGGATATATCTCAACCACACTGAAGTCTTTAGGTGGCTTCTCGATAAATCGCTGCGCTTGGGCGTAGGAAGACTCGTGCGCATCTAACCATGATAATGTTCTTGGATACCAATTGGTTTTGTTGAATACAGGTCTGGCTCGACCAATAAACTGAGTAATTGGGCTATCAGCTGTCTTTGATGTGCGAATCACAATCGCTTTTTGTGCGCCAAGTTGGTACGCCTCTCTCACTGGTACGGGTGCGGTGACACCGCCGTCTATATAGGCCTTACCACGAACTCTTACACCGGGACGATATAACAATGGTATTGCACTCGACGCTTTGAGGCTTTTAATCCAGCCTGTTTTTGTCGGGTCTAGTAATTTTGTTTCAATGGTTTCGAGACTTGTCGTGGCAAATCTCAGTTTTCGGCGTTTTGCATTTTCTCGCGCCGTAGAAAGATCTAATTGATAAGTTGGAGACTTTACTTGTTTGAAATACCAGTCAAGGTTTAGAGCGTTACCTGTTAGACCAGACATCAAACTAAAAAACCGTTCATCCATCGTAAGGTGTGAAATCGCAGAGTAGGCATAACCCGTTTGGCCGCTAATATAACTCGCCAAGTTTTGCGCGCCTGCGCTCGTGCCTACCAAAATATGAAAAGGGTTGAATCGCTCAACGAGCCAACTATCAAGAACACCAGCGGTAAATACACCTCTTTGACCGCCTCCTTCAGCGACCAAGGCTAAGCCTGATTTAATCTCTCCAAAATCTAGAGCAGGTCGTTTATCAGCTTTAGGTTCAACCGATGCTAAGATTTCCTCCACCATCGGCTCCGGCAATTCGGCTTTTTTAATCGTTTCACAGTGAAAACCGCTTTGCGCATTCATGTCCTTTCCCCTTATTGAAAGTTGAGTTAGTTGAAAGTCCAAAAAACCGTATGTCTAATAAGACATAGGTATCATTGGCATAAATTTCAAGGCCCAAGCCTTAATTACCGTCAACGTGACGACATTGATAAGGTAACTCACTACCAAATTCAGTTAAATTGAATAAAATCACACTTTGTAATCAATTTTTGTGAACCACCTGTAAAAGAACACTAAATACATCAAAATGTGTTATCTTTTGAGCAGTTAATTCTTTACTCAGCGAGCTGTCTTTGCTCGTTTTAGATAATTAATACATTCAAAAAGGAAGTGAATCGTGACTCCAAAGCGACTTAAGATAATAAGTACGATTTGTTTAGCCAGTAGCATTAACCTCTTGTCAGGTTGTGCATCAAGTGAAGGCGACGAACGTGCAAGCCTAATGTCAAAAGACAAGTCGACCACAAGTATTTATACGTTAAAAAGTGGTGGCCACCTGCCCGAGCGCCAAAAGGGCTTGTCAATTACTAAAGCAGATTTGAGCTTTACGATTCTTCCAGATCACCAAGCAATTATTGGTGACGCAACGCTTACTTTTAATACCGTCAAACCAATAAACGAACTTTCCGTTGATTTGGATCGAATTTTCACGATCAACAGTATCGAAGTCGATGGCCTGAGACTGAGTGAGTCTCAATATGAAAACGATCTTGGAGAATTGATCCTACGACTAAATACCGAAAAAACAGGTAAATTCACAGTACAAATCAAATATGACGGTAAACCTCGAACAGCAATAAGAGCCCCATGGGACGGTGGCTTTGACTGGAAACGAACTGAGTCTGGTCAACATTGGATTGCAACGGCAGTACAAGGCGAAGGCTGCGATTTGTTTTGGCCATGCATAGACCAACCTTTTGGTGAGATCCCCGAAATGGATATCCATATTACGGTTCCAAGTAACTTAGTTGCCGCATCTAACGGTGTTCTTGTTAATACAAAACAAAACGGCGACTCAACAACTTATCACTGGCAAACCAAAAACCTTCACAATACTTACGCAATTGCACTAAATATCGGGCCTTATGATGTCATTGAAGACACATACCAAAGCTTTTATGGCAATAAGGTGCCCGTGCAGTTTTTCCACCTGAAAGAAAACGCCGATAAAGCGCAAATTCTGTTTTCAGAAATCAAACCTATGGTGGAGTTTTTTGAACGAGTGATTGGCCCTTACCCATTTTCGTCCGAAAAAATTGGTGTAGCAGAAACGCCTCACTTGGGAATGGAACACCAAACGATCAATGCTTATGGTAACCAATATCGTAAAGACGAACTCGGCTATGACTGGTTGTTACACCACGAGTTTGCTCATGAGTGGTTTGGTAATCAGGTAACTAATAACGACTGGGATCACATGTGGTTGCACGAAGGATTTGGCAGTTATATGCAGCCTTTGTATACACAATATTTGCACGGTGACATGGCTTACAAATCACACCTACAAAAACAGCGATTAGGCTTGATCAACAAATACCCACTTGTTCAAAACAAATCCGTCGCCGTGGAAGAAGTTTATGACAGCGAAACAGGACCGGGCAATGACATTTATGCCAAAGGTTCGCTTATCCTTCATACGCTTAGAACTCTGATTGGTGATGACGCTTTTTTTGCGTCTATTCGACAGCTTGTTTATGGCACTGCAACGCCAAAACCTGGTAACTTTAAGCCTCGCTTTAGTGACACCGCAGAGTTTATTGCAATTGTAAATCAACAGACAGGCAAAAACCTCCAGTGGTTTTTTGATGTATATGTGTATCAAGCGGCACTACCTGAGTTAGTGATGGAGCGAACTGACTCGTCGATGAAATTTGAATGGAAAATCGAAAACCAAAAGCCGTTTCCTATGCCTCTAGAAGTCAGCATAAATGGTGAAGTTAAAACGTACGACATGAGTTCGCCTATCGAAATGGATGTGCACCCAACGGATATTGTTATCGTTGATCCGCAATCGAAAATATTAAAACATCGTCAACATATTAATGATTACCAACAATATCTAAAACAACAGCGCGAAAAGTGGATGCAACAACAACCGAGTAATTAAGCCATTGCGTCATAACAAAAAAGGGGTATTCTCCCCTTTTTTATTAATCTAATAATTACAATTAAGTCTCAGGAGAAGTATTTTGTTTTACCCAATGTTTGCCATGTTCATGTTAATTTTTATTGTCGGCATAGTGACTGCCCGTGCGCGCTTTGGCCATGTTCGCCAAAAGAAAATAAACCCTAAGTATTTTCTTTTATTCCAAGGTGATGACATTCCAGAGGAAATCTTAAAAACCGGCCGTAACTTCAGTAACCAATTTGAAATTCCGGTACTGTTTTTTGTGGTAAGTCTTTTGTACTTAGTGATGGGATTTGAAAGTATTGTGGGTTTGGTTGCCGCTTGGACATTCATCTTCTTTAGAGCAGTACACGCATATATTCACATTACCAGTAACAACTTAATTCGTCGTATGCAGACTTTCTGGTTAGGCTTTATATGCGTGTTAGTGATGTGGATTGACCTATTCGTCCTTGTTTGGCTCAACAACTAAGGTTGAGTCATTCTCATCATTGTCATCTGAAATAAAGTGGCCATCTTCATCAAAAAGGTGTTGCCACTTTTTTAATACCTCAGGATGTGCCTGATTACTATTGTCCTTCTCATCAAAGATATGAACCTGCAACAACGTCTCTAACAAGTCTTCTAACGTCACAATGCCTTGTACATCGCCATATTCATCAATGACTAAGCTGATGTGTAAACGCTGCTGTAGCATGTTGGTAAATAACGCAGGCAATGACATATTTTCTGATACGACATAAAGCGGCTTTAATAGCTTTGATACTTTAAAGTTCGAGTCCAAACGCGCGTTTGCCAGCATAATGTCACTCTTCAATACAAAACCAATGATGTCATCTGGATCTTCATTGAAAACCAACACTCGTGAAAAAGACACCGAGCCATGTTGCTTACCATATTCCTCAACAGTCATGTCCTTTTGTACTTTGAAAAGGCGGTTACGAGGTGTCATGACTTTACGTAGTGGGATATGTCTAAACTGTAGAAGACCTTGAATAATTTCAGATTCTTGTTCTTGCAACGCCCCGACTTGAGAACCAAACATCGCCATGGCTTCAATTTCTGAACGGACGTATTTAGCGTCGTCTTGCTTTTTACTGAACAATAAAGTGATTTTGTCAGACAACCAAACGAACGGACGAAGTAAATTCACCATCCACACTAAAATTAGTGAAACAGATGGCGCCAATGTACGCCAGTGGTTAGCACCTAGTGTCTTTGGAATGATTTCAGAGAACACTAAGACCAATAAAGTCATGATTGCTGATGCGATACCAACAGCAGTATCACCCCAAATTGCTGCTGCCTGTGCACCAACACCTGCGGCACCTGCTGTGTGAGCAATGGTGTTTAAACTCAAAATAGCAGCTAATGGTTGGTCGACTCTCGATTTTAAGCCGTCAATTCGAGCGCTCACCTTTTCATTTTCATCCGCTAACGCTCTTACATAACTCGGTGTGATGCTGAGTAAAACCGCTTCCAAGATTGAACACAAAAAGGAGATGCCAATAGCGAGGAAGATATATACAAACAGTAGTGTCATTAGTTTTTATTAGTCCAAAATAATCCAATAAAAAAGGCTGCAATTTAAGCAGCCTTTTAAAAGCTTATAACCTCATTGTAAGGGCTAAAAGCGGAGTTTCAATATTCTTTTTGTAACGATTGTTTATAACACCGTCAATTAGGTAACAAACCTACAGCATTTCTACTGTAATTGCGGTTGCTTCACCACCACCGATACACAATGACGCTAGACCTTTTTTCAGGCCTTTGTTCTTCAATGCGTGCAATAAAGTAACGATAATACGCGCTCCAGATGCACCTAGTGGGTGACCTAACGCACATGCACCGCCATGAACGTTGACTTTGTCAGATGGTAAATCCATCTCACGCATCGCAGCCATGGTTACCATTGCAAAAGCTTCATTGATCTCAAAAAGGTCGACATCTTTGCTTGTCCAACCCGCTTTTTCTAACGCCGACTCCATCGCGCCAATAGGTGCAGTAGTGAACTTCTCTGGCTCAATTGAATTAGTCGCGTGACTCATCACTTTTGCAAGAGGTGTCAGGCCGCGCTTTTCAGCTTCAGACTGTTTCATCATCACTAATGCTGCCGCACCGTCACTGATAGACGATGAGTTTGCGGCCGTAATAGTGCCATCTTTAGCAAATGCTGGACGAAGTGTTGGAATTTTGTCTAAACGCGCACTACCCGGCTGCTCATCAACCTTAACGGTTACATCACCTTTGCGAGTTGAATACGTCACTGGAGCGATTTCATTGTCAAAACGACCGCTTGCAATCGCTTCTTGAGCACGAGTTAAAGAACGAATCGCATATTCATCAAGTGACTCACGAGTAAACTCAAATTCGTTCGCTGTTTCTTGGGCAAAGCAACCCATCGCTTTACCTTGGTAAGCGTCTTCTAAACCATCTAAAAACATGTGATCCATGGTTTTTTGATGACCCATACGCATTCCGCCACGTGCATTTGGTAGCATGTAAGGTGCATTCGTCATACTCTCAAAACCACCGACAACAGCAACATCAATTGAACCAGCTTGGATAAAGTCGCTGGCCATCATCGCCGCTTTCATGCCAGAGCCACATACTTTGTTGATTGTGGTTGCACCAGCCGCTAGTTTAACGCCAGCTTTAATCGCAGCTTGTCTTGCTGGAGCTTGGCCCAAACCGGCTGGCAATACACAGCCCATGATCACTTCATCGACGTCATTACCTGTTAAACCAGCGGTTTCAATCGCTGATTGAATCGCTACTGCACCTAATTCTGGCGCAGATACATTTGCTAATGAACCTTGGAATCCACCTAACGGTGTGCGTTTTGCTGATACGATAACCACTGGGTCTTGATTTGACATTTCATAACCTCTTTATTTTTTATTTGTGATGGATAGTACGTGCCAAATCTCAGTTTGCCAATTATCCATAAGGCCCACTCCCTCACAACTTTTCAAAAAGACTGGCACAAAAAATTTACATTTTTAGTTTTGGTAGACCTTTTTAACTGGTCGGATGGGTTAATTGACAACCAGGTTACAGTTTACGTAAACGTCAACTTATCCTACACTGCCAATAGCTAAAAATATAAACATAATTCGAGAACAAACATGACCGCTTCAGTTGTAGACAAAGCGTTGGCTACTCAAACATATACAATTGGTGAACTCGCCAAAGAGTTTGATATCACCACCAGAAGCATCCGCTTTTACGAGTCGGAAGGACTTTTGTCACCCGAGCGTTCAGGTCAAAACCGTATATACCGCCCAAAAGACAGAACTCGATTAAAACTTATTTTAAGAGGCAAGCGTCTTGGGTTCTCATTGCAAGAAACCAAAACCATCTTCGAGCTGTACGACAATGAAGATACAGAAGAAAAACAACTTAAAATCATGCTTGAGCTCATCAAAGAAAAAAAACAAAAGCTCGAGCAACAACAAAGAGATATTGCTGAAGTTTTGACAGACTTATCCGAATTAGAACGGGGCTGTAAAGACTCATTAGCCAATTTATAACAACGAAAAATAGTCAAATAAATCAAATTAAATAATCAAATATCAACAGAATAAGAGAGACATCATGATTAGCTCATTTTCATCATTAAACTTTAACCTTGGCGAAACCGTGGACATGATCCGCGACACAGTAAATGCATTTGCTCGTGACGAAATTGCGCCACGCGCCGAGCAAATTGATATCGACAACGAATTCCCACGTGACTTATGGCGTAAATTTGGCGACTTGGGTCTACTTGGCCTGACGGTAGAAGAAGAATACGGCGGTTCGGGAATGGGTTATTTAGAGCACGTTGTTGCGATGCAAGAGATCAGCCGAGCTTCAGCATCAGTTGGCCTTAGCTATGGCGCTATGTCTAATCTTTGCTTAAATCAGCTTCGCAAGAACGGTACTCACGAGCAAAAGCTAAAATACTTACCAAAACTTTGTAGCGGTGAGCACGTTGGTGCGCTAGCGATGTCTGAGCCAAACGCTGGTTCTGATGTTGTAAGCATGAAACTTCGCGCTGAGAAAAAAGGCGACAAGTATATTCTTAACGGCAACAAAATGTGGATCACGAACGGCCCAGATGCAGACGTTTATGTTATCTACGCCAAAACTGACGTAACTGCAGGTTCAAAAGGCATCACTGCATTCATCGTTGAGCGTGATTACCCAGGTTTCTCTCGCCATCAAAAGCTAGACAAGTTAGGTATGCGTGGTTCAAACACGTGTGAATTAGTATTTGAAGACTGTGAAGTACCAGCTGAAAACATTTTAGGTGTAGAGAACAAAGGTGTTCGCGTATTGATGTCTGGTCTTGATTACGAGCGTGTTGTTTTATCTGGTGGTCCACTAGGTATTATGGATGCATGTATGGACGTTGTGGTTCCTTATATCCACGACCGTAAGCAGTTTGGCCAATCAATCGGTGAATTCCAGTTGGTTCAGGGCAAAATCGCCGACATGTACACTCAAATGCAAGCAGCCAAGTCATACGTTTATGCTGTAGCTCAAGCTTGTGACCGCGGTGAAACAACGCGTAAAGACGCCGCTGCCGTTATCCTATATTCAGCAGAATTAGCTACCAAAATGGCATTAGATGCAATCCAATTACTTGGCGGTAACGGTTACATCAATGAATTCCCTACAGGTCGTTTGTTACGTGACGCTAAGTTATACGAAATTGGTGCAGGTACTTCTGAAATCCGCCGCATGCTTATCGGCCGTGAACTATTCAGCGAATCTAAGTAATACAATCACAAAAGAGGTGCCTAGCACCTCTTTTTCAGTTTGTGACTAGAATCAAAGTTCACAGAATCGTATATCAACAGTACAAATCAATTATAAGAGCAAGACATGGCAAAAATAACAACGAAAGTGAATGCTCGTTCAGAAGAGTTTTTGGATAAACAAGCCGCAATGCAAGCGGTGGTTGATGAGCTTCAACAAAATGTCGAAAAAATTAAACAAGGTGGTGGCGAAAAATCGAGAAGCCGTCATGAATCGCGTGGCAAACTATTCGTCCGTGACCGCATCGAAAAGCTAATCGACCCAGGCTCACCATTTTTAGAAGTCGGTCAGTTTGCCGCATTTGACGTTTACGAAGACAACGTCCCTTGTGCGGGTGTAGTCGCTGGTGTTGGCCGAGTATCTGGTGTCGAATGTATGATCATCGGTAATGACGCTACGGTAAAAGGCGGTACTTACTACCCTCTTACGGTTAAAAAACACTTACGTGCGCAAGAAATCGCTGAGCGCTGTCACCTTCCATGTATTTATTTAGTTGACTCTGGTGGCGCAAATTTACCTCAGCAAGACGATGTATTCCCTGATAAAAACCACTTTGGTCGAATCTTCTTTAATCAAGCCAACATGTCAGCAAAAGGCATTCCGCAAATAGCAGTCGTAATGGGCCTATGTACGGCAGGTGGTGCCTACGTTCCAGCAATGGCTGACGAAAGTATTATCGTTAAAGAGCAAGGCACGATTTTCTTAGCCGGTCCACCACTAGTAAAAGCAGCGACAGGTGAAGAAGTATCAGCTGAAGAGCTTGGTGGTGCTGACGTACACTGTAAAATCTCAGGTGTTGCCGATCATTACGCCCAAAACGATGAACACGCCTTGCAAATCGCACGTCAAAGCATCGCTCGCTTAAACAAAAACAAAAACGTGCAAATGGATATCAAGAAACCAGTTGACCCGCTTTATGACCCGAAAGAGTTATACGGCATCGTTGGTACTGACCTTAAAAAGCCATTTGATGTTAAAGAAGTGATTGCCCGTATTGTTGACGGCTCTGACTTCGACGAATTCAAACAGCATTACGGCTCTACGTTAGTGTGTGGTTTTGCTCGTATCTTTGGTTATCCAGTTGGTATCGTTGCGAACAACGGCATCCTATTCTCTGAGTCTGCTGAAAAAGGTGCTCACTTCATCGAACTTTGTGCACAGCGCAAGATTCCACTGCTGTTTTTACAAAACATTACTGGCTTTATGGTTGGTAAAAAGTACGAACACCAGGGTATCGCCAAACACGGTGCCAAAATGGTTATGGCCGTTTCTTGTGCCAAAGTACCTAAATACACAGTCCTAATTGGCGGATCTTACGGTGCTGGTAACTACGGTATGTGTGGCCGAGCTTATGACCCAACCATGATGTGGATGTGGCCAAACGCCCGTATCTCAGTAATGGGTGGTGAACAAGCCGCTGGCGTAATGGCGCAAGTCACTAAAGACGGTATGGCTCGTAAAGGCAAAACTTGGACAGAACAAGAAGAAGCCGACTTTAAAAAGCCGATTGCGGATCAATATGAGCGTCAAGGTCATCCTTATTACGCATCAGGTCGCCTGTGGGATGATGGTATTATCGACCCAGCTCAAACACGTATGACCGTTGGCTTGGCGTTATCTGCGTCATTAAATGCACCTATTGAAGACACCAAGTTTGGTGTGTTCAGAATGTAATTGGAGTGCATTAATTATGTCAGATTTAGTTCCTAACCAAGCCATCACCAAAGGTAACGTCATCCTAAAAATGGATGACAGAGGTGTTGCCACGGTCACTATTGACCGCCCAGACAAGCACAACGCCTTTGACGATACTGTTATTGCCGATTTAACCGAGTTGTTTAACGTAGTGGCGTCATCCAATAACGCTCGTGTATTAGTTTTACAGTCTAACGGTAAAAACTTCAGTGCAGGCGCCGACTTAGGTTGGATGAAACGCATGGCGGCTTACAGCTATGAAGAAAACCTAAAAGACGCAGAAGCGCTCGCAGAAATGTTACGCGTTCTTAACTTTATGCCGATTCCAACAATCGCACGAGTGCAAGGTGCCGCATTTGGTGGTGCTGTTGGTCTTGTTGCTTGTTGTGATATGGCGGTTGCGTCAGACCGCGCAAGCTTCTGTCTAAGTGAAGTTAAACTAGGCTTAATTCCTGCGACGATTAGCCCTTATGTCGTTGACGCAATAGGCGCAAGAGCGAGCCGTCGTTTGTTCCAAACGGCAGAGCGTTTCTCAGCAGAATTAGCACAGCAACTCAATTTGGTCAGCGTTATCTCGTCTCTTGAACAACTTGACGCTGAAGTAGAAGTGCTAATTGGCGCTTTGTTAGCAAATGGACCTGTTGCGATGGCTGAAGCTAAGCAACTGGTATTTGATGTCCAAAACAAACCTATCGAGGCCAACCTAATCAAACAGACCAGCGAGCGTATCGCCGCGATTCGAGTTTCTGATGAGGGCCAAGAAGGGTTAAGCGCGTTTTTTGAAAAACGCAGTGCAAGCTGGGTCAGTGAACAAGAGCCAGCGCAAAAGGACAGCTAATATGAAGAATAACACTATGCAATCACTAAAAATGTTTAAAAAGATTTTGATCGCGAACCGTGGTGAAATTGCCTGTCGCGTTATCGAAACCGCTCACAAGATGGGCATTCGCTGCGTCGCTGTTTATTCAGAAGCAGACGCAAACTCTCGCCATGTGACTATGGCCGATGAAGCCTTTTTAATTGGTCCAGCGCCGAGTAAAGACTCATACTTAAAATACGAAACCATCATTGAAGTCGCTAAAAAATCTGGCGCAGAAGCGATTCACCCGGGTTACGGTTTCTTATCTGAAAACGCCCTTTTTGCCCAAGCTTGTAAGGACAATGACATTGTCTTTATTGGTCCGCCAATTGGCGCAATCGAAGCCATGGGCTCAAAAAGTGCTGCAAAAGAAATCATGGAAAAAGCCAAGGTTCCTTTAGTTCCTGGTTATCACGGCGAAGAACAAGACGAAGCGTTCCTAAAAGCAGAGGCAGATAAAATTGGTTACCCTATGCTTCTTAAAGCCGCGTACGGTGGTGGTGGTAAAGGGATGCGTATTGTTGAATCTGCAAGCGAATTCAGCGACGCGTTAGCCTCTGCCAAACGTGAAGCCATCAATGGCTTTGGTAACGACAAAATGCTACTTGAGCGCTACTTAACCAAGCCTCGCCATGTTGAGATTCAAGTTTTTTGTGACCAACAAGGCAATGGTATCTACCTAGCCGAGCGTGACTGTTCGATTCAGCGTCGTCACCAAAAAGTCATCGAAGAAGCGCCAGCACCAGGCTTACCTGATGATATTCGCAAAGCAATGGGTGAAGCAGCGGTTCGTGCTGCCCAAGCGATTGATTATGAAGGTGCCGGTACCGTTGAGTTCTTGTATGACGAAGACGGCTCTTTCTACTTCATGGAAATGAATACGCGTCTACAGGTAGAGCACCCAGTAACAGAAATGATCACAGGCCAAGACTTAGTTCAATGGCAGCTACAAATTGCCGCTGGTCAGCCACTGCCTATGTCACAAGAAGACGTCACCGTTGAAGGTCATGCTTTTGAAGTTCGTATTTACGCTGAAGACCCAGACAATGACTTCTTACCAGCGACAGGTCACTTACATTACTTGCGTCAGCCTGAACAAACTCGTCACGTTCGTGTCGATACAGGTGTTCGCCAAAATGATGAAGTATCGACGTTCTACGATCCAATGATCGCAAAGCTTATCGTTTGGGACGAAAACCGTGACCGTGCATTACAACGCATGTTGCGTGCACTTGATGACTACCGCATTGCTGGTGTTACGACTAACCTAAGCTTCTTATCAAGCTTGTTAGAACACCCTTCATTTGCCAAAGTCGACTTAGATACTAACTTCATCGAAAAACATCACGATGACTTGTTTAAGTCTAGCCACCAGCAAAACGAACAAGCGTTAGTATTGGCTACTCTTAACTTGCTGCTTTCGAGCACACAGGACAGCCATGACAATGCCGAAAATTCTAACGACCCATTCTCACCTTGGCACGCATTCGCAGGCTGGCGTGTCAATGAGCCTCAGCAGTTCTCTGTTCGTCTAACGGATGAAAACGATGTTGCACATGAAGTCAGTGTTGAGCAAACGGCTGACGGTTTTGATGTCAATGTCGATGGTTCGGTTATTAAAGCACACGGTGAACTTAACGGAGATGTACTCGTTGCATCAATCGACGGTCACCGCGTTCGCGTCACGATTGCTGACTATGAAGGTAAGATCACTGTCTTTAATAAGCAGTTTGTGACTACCTTTACTCGTGACTTACCAACAGATTATCTTAACCAAGAATTGGAAGGTACGGGCGGTTTAACAGCGCCAATGAACGGCACCTTAGTTGATGTATTAGTCAAAAAAGGCGATGTCGTTAAAGCCAATCAAAACCTTATCATCATGGAAGCGATGAAGATGGAATACACCATCAAAGCGCCTAAAGATGGTGTGGTGACTGAGGTTTATTACAGCGCAGGTGATTTGGTCGAAGATGGCGCCGAATTAGTTGCGGTGGATTTTAAAGAATAAGCGCTTTGTCAGCTTTTCATAAAAAGCCGATGCTTACAAAGTCAGTATTTAACATACCGAACTACAATTACATCGGTCTCAATTAATATTGATCGTTAACAGAATGAGGGCACATCGCCCTCTTCTTTTATTGACGAAATAATAAAGGAAAAAACAATGACAATTGTAATGAGTGAACGCTTCCCTAGTCAGGTAAAAATTGTCGAAGTTGGGCCGCGAGACGGTTTGCAAAACGAAGTCCCTGTCTCTATCGAAGACAAAGTAAAACTAATCAACAATCTGTCTCATACAGGCTTAAAGGTGGTTGAAGCTGGTTCGTTTGTATCGCCCAAATGGGTGCCACAAATGGCAGGTTCTGTGGAGATCTATTCGATGATAGATCAGCAAGAAGGCATCAGTTACCCTGCCCTTACGCCTAACATGAAAGGCTATGAGGCTGCTGTCGCTGCGGGCGTAAAAGAAGTCGCTATTTTTGGTGCAGCCAGTGAAGCTTTTAGCCAGAAAAACATTAATTGCTCAATTGAAGAAAGCTTAGCTCGTTTTGAGCCAATCATGGAGCGCGCAAAAGCCGATGGCATCAAAGTCAGAGGTTATGTTTCTTGTGTACTAGGTTGTCCATACGAAGGCGATATCGCGGTAGAGAAAGTCGTTGAGGTAGCAAGAACGCTTTATGACATGGGTTGTTATGAGATTTCACTTGGTGACACTATTGGTGTTGGTACACCAGAGAAAGCCAAACTCATGTTAGCGTCGGTGGCCCAAGCAGTACCGATTGAAAAACTTGCGGTTCATTTTCACGATACCTACGGTCAAGCCATCGCCAACATTTATGCCTGTTTAGAACTGGGGGTGAGCGTTATTGACTCAGCCGTTGCTGGTTTAGGCGGTTGTCCTTACGCAAAAGGTGCATCGGGCAACGTAGCAACTGAAGACGTTGTCTATATGCTAAATGGTCTTGGCATCGAACATGGTGTCGATATCAATAAATTAGCCCTTGCAGGTCAAGAAATCTGTAAAGCCCTTGGCAAACCAGGCAACTCTAAAGTCGCGGCTGCGATACTTGCTAAATAGAGTTGAGTAGTAGAGCTTGGGTCTCCAAGCGAAACCCAAGCATATTATAAAAAACTATTGCTCTGACACTCAGGAATAGATTTGTTGGGGCATGACATTTTAAAATTATAATGCCTATTTAAAATGTGATTACCAAGGCCTTCTAAATATTTGCAAGTAATCTCTCATTTATTTGATAAACTTCAACTACCTACTGAATTTTTTGAAACGTAACTATGATGAAATGGTTCTCTCTTCTTTTTGTTTTTTGTCTCAGTGCCTGCACAGGAATGCCTGAAAAAGTCACACCAGTAAAAGACTTCGAGTTAAACCGTTATTTGGGTACTTGGTACGAAGTCGCTCGTCTAGATCACTCATTTGAGCGTGGGCTTGAGCAAATAACAGCCACCTATTCCTTGCGTGAGGACGGAGGCGTTAAAGTTATCAACAAAGGCTTCGATACTGAGAAAAAAGAGTGGCGTGAAGCCATTGGTAAGGCTTATTTTGTCGGTGATGAAAACGTGGCACATCTCAAAGTATCGTTTTTTGGTCCGTTTTATGGCTCTTACATTGTGTTTGACTTAGACAAAGAAAACTATCAATACGCAATGATTTCTGGCCCAGATACTGACTACCTGTGGTTGTTGGCCCGCACGCCAGAAGTTAGTGACGAACTTATCGAGAAATTCAAAAAGTTAGCAAGTGAAAAAGGCTTTGATACAACTCAATTGATATTTGTTGACCACACTTCTTAAATACCGATACAGTCGGTAATTAAGGTTGCGTGGTTTCGCATTTGCCAACATCTGAACGAGTAAATGGGTGAGTTGGCGATCTATTAAATTAGCAATGGGTTATATTACCGAGGGTGTTTAGCATCCGACGCTGGCATGCTCTGTTAGTGATTGTTTTATTTTACAAAGGACTGGGAATGAATAACTCTGAAAAGTTTGTACATTATTTACAAAGCTACCAAAACAAAGATATAGAAACCGTGTCTAACATGTTTGCGGAGGAGATTCATTTAAGAGACTGGAAAATCTCCGTAAGAGGTAAAGAAATTGCAGTTTCTGAAACTCAGAAAAACTTTCAAAACGCCGCCAGCTTAGACATCGAAATATTAAACATCATGGAAAGCGACAATTGTGTTTCCGGCGAGTTAAAAATAGTCGTGAACAACGAGGAAGTGTTGTTTGTTGTCGACGTAATCACTTTTAATGAGCAAGGCCTTATTTCCTCTATTCGAGCTTATCTTGGTAGAGGTGATTGA
>NZ_CEYNSH010000045.1:20485-24949 GCF_982872775.1 Psychrosphaera sp.
TAATGAGCAAGGCCTTATTTCCTCTATTCGAGCTTATCTTGGTAGAGGTGATTGATATGGATATCGTTGTTGCTTTAGTTTTTTTGTTATTAGCCTTCCTCTTGTATTCTCAGTTTTCAGATGAGTCTAAGCGAAGGTCTAGAGAGAAAGAATTTCGCAAACTCGCCAATTTAGCCCCTGAGGTACAGGAATTAATTAAGGAAGAACAAAAACTTAAAGCAATTTCTGAGTACCGCCGTATTTACGGTGCTGGTTTAAAAGAAGCAGAAAGCGTCATAACCTGTCACTTACCTTAAATCATGAACACCTAACAATTGTAGCAGTGGCATTGTCTTGTATAATCACGTGTAGTTTATTTACTTTATTGAGACGTTTTATGAGCAATGCCCAGCCAAACAATCCCCTTCATGGCTTAACCCTTGAGAAAATCCTCGTTCGACTTCAAGAACATTACGGTTGGAAAGGTCTAGACGCAGAAATACAGCTAAACTGTTTTTATAACAACCCTTCCATCAAATCTTCACTTAAATTCTTAAGACGCACTGAGTGGGCACGTAAAAAAGTTGAAGACTTGTATATCAATACATTTTGCCGCGAAATAAACTCAAGAAAAGAGTGATAAAGTAAGAAATCTTTAGAGCAGGAGCTATGCTATAGAAGGAGAAAAACAACATGAAAACTTCCAAACTCTTCAAGTCCAGCCTTTTGCTATTTCTTTTTCTCGGTATAAGTTCTGCCTATGTCAAAGCATATACCATAGCAGGACCGTCAATGACTCCGACCTACTGGTATGACGATATCGTCGTGTCTAATCACCTCGCTTATGACCTCAGATTTCCTCATACCGATTACGTTTTATTGGAAACGGGTCTGCCCCAACGAGGCGATCTAATTATGTATTTTGATATTCCGAAAAACGTAATGGCCGCTAAGCGAATCATTGGTATTCCCGGTGATACAGTTAGCATCAAAGATAACGTGGTGTACCTCAATGGCGAAAAAATCAGTCAGACCATTGAGCCTAAGCAGCTTTTTAATATTGTCCCTGATAAAAATGAGATTGGAGAAATAGTCCTTAGCGAAAAAATTGACGGTAATTCTCATTTGATCACATTCACCCCGGACGCAGGGAAAAAAACCTCACTCGAAGCGATTACAGTTACAGAAGGTAAGTATTTCATTTTAGGCGATAATAGAGATAATAGTGCTGACTCTAGGTTCATTGGGTTAATCTCAAAAGGTCAGATTAAAGGCAAAGTAATTTACGGAAACAGACCGCTAGAATCTTATACTTCACCCAGCGCATAACGATAAGGACCATCGATGAAGGCTTTAACTAAAAGACATATCCCGTTTATATATCTTGCGGTAATTTCTGCATTTTGGGCTTTTTACTATCAAATCCTCTCTTACCCAAGAGAAAGATCCCGATGAGGCGATATCAAAGCCAATTCAAAAAATTTTAGGTGAAGGTGCTATAAGCTCACTTCTCTCTTTTGAGGCGCGAGTATGGACATATGCGTTATTTTCAAAAAAGGTAAAACAACAAAATTTTACTGGCGAGCGTCATTTTAGCTGTCATAAAAAAGACGGTGCTCAAAGCAACCAATTAGGCTTTATCTTTCTAATTTTATTTGAGCTACCTGTGGTGCACCTACTTTTACACTTTTTGTGGTCACCGTTTGCAGCTAACGTTACAACAATCTTAACTCTACTTGGTTTAGTGTTTTTTGTTGCCGAGTATAAAGCGCTTGCAATTAGACCTATTTCAATTCTTCAGGACGGTATTATCGTCAGATACGGTGTTTGGAATCCATTAAGGATAGCTTTAAGTGACATTGCTCACGTTCAACCTAATTCAGTTTTCATTCGTCGTTCTGGTAATGTGAAAAGGTTTAATTTGGCAGGTAATCCAAATATTGAGATCAAGCTGAATTCAGGAAAATTCATATATCTAGGCGTAGATTTGCCAAATGAATTTCTTACGACTCTTAACAAGTATCGTACAAAATCAATATGACAACCGTTAGGTAGTCATCAAGGAGGAAGTAATATTGCGAATATTTTTAGTGCTATTTTTTGGTATTGTTTCCTCGGGGTGTGCAGTCAATATACCTTCGAACGAACGGATAATCGAAATATCAGAATCTCAAATCGAATGTCCAAACGAAAAAATACAAATAGTTCATAGGAAAAGCTCCTGGGTTAGTCGTAGCTGGGAATTGTCATGTGGCGACAAAAGGCACTATTGCGAAATGTATGCAAATAATTCAGTGAGCTGCAAAACCCAAAGCTAGTTGCGCAAAAAGATTAAATATCCGCCTTTCTTAAAAAAACTACGCTTAAAGCGGCCGTAAGGGAGTCTTAAGGCCAAGTTCTGAATAAAGCGAGGGGAAGTAATTCACTCGTAATATTAACGGCAGTTTTAGACAAGGAACGGACGGTTATGCTTCGTTCGGCCGAGCGCTGATTTGTTCCTATTGTAGCTAATCAAAGCCACAGGTACTGGTGCCTATTAACTCGATTATTATATTGCTTGCTTCAGGAGAATAGATCAATCACAAAATATTAGTTGTTGGAGCGTTTTTTCGTTATAGCATTGAAGCGTAAATATACTAAAACATATTATCGGCCTCCATTGCAGCTAAATATGAAAGCCCTGATAAATATGCTCATTTGAAGCAGCAACTCAATTTGCACTTTTTCTATTAGCTAGAAAAATAAATGGAAGTAGTAGGAGTACCATTAAAGTGCTTGGTTCTGTAACAGTTACACTGCTCGTACTCCTAACCAAAACAATACCCTGTTGGCCTGAAGCCCAAGAATTATTGTATAAAGGAGACCAAAGCAATTGAGCCTTACCGTCTAGAGTTAGTCCGCCATTATTTACATAATCATCTTGCACACTTGCGAGCATGAATAGACCATCTTGATTTACGTCCTCTCCGAACAGAGCTGAAGACCGTTGAAATCCACCTTCACCTAAATTGTTGCTTAAGCCAGCTGCGGCATATGTGTCACCAAACATGGAGATGAATGTTAAATCAGCTCCTCCTTCAGTCCCGGTGTCCACTCCTGTACTTACTACTTGAGAAACACCTTCTAGGTTACTAAAGCTATTAATTCCAAAAAAAGTATTAAAAAGACCTGCCACCTGACTCCCAGTTGCTACAGTCCAACCCGTACCATACCCCAATAAGTCAGCTCCACCTCCATTTGCCCAAGATATACTTCTTCCAATACTTAAATCCCATTGTAACCACTCAAGTCCATTGCCTGTAACTACATCTGTAGAAGTATCATGTGTAAAGCCATTGAAACTGATCACTCCAGCATGACTAGGTAGAGAAAATATACTCAATGTAAAGGTATAAACCAAAATAGCGATAAGCTTCTTACAGTTTGATGCTCTTTTTGTATTAACTAGTGATAGTAAATAACGTGTTAAAAAATTCATTGTTTTGATCCCTTTCGTATAAAGTCCACGCAACTTTATGCAAATATAAAACCAGAGCAATTAATTTAACAAATTCAAATAGTTAATTTAGTGAAGTTACTAAGTTGTATTAATTTTGTAAACTTTTTAGACACCTCTAATTAAAAGTAAAACAGCCAATTAGATAATTCAGGAAAACTGAATTGCCAAGACGAAAATGGAACATGGCCATTCGTATTCAGCTAAAGGCGTAAAAACAATATTAAATATTATGATGTATAGTAGTATGAGAAGCTTTACCAACTGAATTTAAAAGACTGCATTACGTACTCACCCGAACTTCACAAAAGTACTAGAAGCTATCTTGTAAGCCACAGCCTCTTGTTATTAGCCGGTATTAATCAAACTTTAATAATCGTTCGCTTCGCCACACTCGAATAACGCTAATACTATTGATACCCAATAAGTAAACAATTCGAAATGGAGGTCGGATTAACTCTCTTATACTTGAGTCGTTAAATTCAGGGACAACTCTTCCAATTTCAGGGTGGTTGGTGAGACACTCGACATCAGACACGATTTCCTTTATGAATTTGAGGCCGACATCAGGCGCACCTTGCTCTGAATAATATTCATTGATGACGTCTAAATCGGCAGCAGCAGAATTAGAAAATTGGACATCCACAGCTATAGACCAAACTTCTGCTTGATGTCGTTAATTGATTTCGTGTCACCATCCTTAATTTCAATAAGACCTTGTGTAACAGACTTAACGAATGCCAATTCTTCATTTAAGTTTTCAAAGTCTTCAAGGCTTTGAACTATAGCTACCCCTCGACCTCGACTCGTGACCAGAACTGGCCTATGACTTTCTGTTGCGTGATTGACGACTTTACCAGGATTAACCTTCAAGTCAGTAAGTGGGATTACATCTTCAGAAAATTTTGGCTGCATATTAACCTCTCTTAGAGTCCTGTTTATAGCACCGATTAAGAGGTTTTTCAATCAGACCTATAACAGTTTCTAGT
>NZ_CEYNSH010000046.1:0-23358 GCF_982872775.1 Psychrosphaera sp.
AAACAACTCGAGAAATGCCATCGATTTCGTTAATAATGCGATTCGACACACGACCTAAGAAGTCATAAGGCAAGTGAGCCCAATGCGCTGTCATAAAGTCAATTGTCTCAACAGCACGTAAACTAACAACCCAGTCGTATTTACGGCCATCACCCATGACACCTACCGAACGTACCGGTAAAAATACCGTAAACGCTTGGCTTACTTTGTTGTATAAATCAGCCGCGTGTAATTCTTCGATGAAAATCGCATCCGCACGACGAAGTAAGTCAGCATACTCTTTTTTCACTTCACCAAGGATACGAACACCTAGACCCGGTCCAGGGAATGGATGGCGGTATAACATGTCATATGGCAAACCAAGCTCTAGACCAATCTTACGAACTTCGTCTTTAAACAATTCACGAAGTGGCTCAACTAAGCCCAGCTCCATGTCTTCTGGCAAACCACCAACATTGTGGTGAGACTTAATCACGTGTGCCTTACCTGTCGCTGATGCCGCAGACTCGATAACGTCAGGATAAATTGTACCTTGTGCTAACCATTTGGCGTTTTTAAGCTTGCTGGCTTCTTCATCAAACACTTCTACAAATACATTACCAATGATCTTACGTTTTTTCTCAGGATCGTTTTCGCCTTTTAAACGGTCTAAGAAACGATCTTCAGCGTTTACATGGACAATGTTGAGACCAAAGTGATCGCCAAACATCTCCATAACTTGTTTGCCTTCGTTAAGACGCAACAAGCCATTATCCACAAATACACAAGTCAGTTTGTTGCCGATAGCTTTGTGTAACAACATAGCTACAACCGATGAGTCAACACCACCAGACAAACCAAGTACGACTTCGTCATCACCGACTTGCTCACGCATCTTTTCGATGGCGTCGTCTATAATGCGACCTGCCGTCCATAGTTTTTCACAGCCACTGATGTTACAAACGAAGTTTTCTAGTAGGCGCAAGCCTTGTTTTGTGTGAGTTACTTCTGGGTGGAACTGAACACCGTAAAAACGTTTTTCTTCGTGCGACATAATGGCAAATGGACAGCTGTCCGTTTTGGCGACGATTTGGAAGCCAGATGGGATTGCACTGACTTTATCACCGTGACTCATCCATACGTCTAATAGCGCATTGCCATCTGCCGCAATCGAGTCTTCGATGTTTTTCGTAAGAGCTGATTCTGCAACGACTTCTACTTGCGCATAACCAAACTCACGTTCCATTGAAATTTCAACCGCGCCACCAAGTTGTTGTGACATGGTTTGCATACCGTAACAGATACCAAGAACAGGAACGCCTGCTTCAAATACGTATTCTGGCGCACGTGGTGAGTCGTGTTTAGTTACTGACTCTGGACCGCCGGCTAGGATGATACCGTTTGGATTAAATTCTTTGATTTGCTCTTCTGTGACGTCCCACGCCCATAGTTCACAATAAACGCCGATTTCACGAACGCGACGTGCGATAAGTTGAGTGTATTGGGAGCCAAAATCTAAAATTAAAATTTTATGCTGGTGAATGTCTTGTGTCATGGACATGTTTTAGCCTTTTAATTATGAGTTAACTTTCTGATTATAGTTAACTAAGTGATAAAAGACCGAACGCCGAATGGTCCGGTCTGAGTATTTTTTACCTGTAAAGCAATGGAGTTAACGCTAGCCAATCGTATTGGCAGCGAAACGGCCAATTAACCTAGACGGTAATTAGGTGCTTCTTTTGTGATTTGAACATCGTGAACGTGTGACTCGCCCATACCAGCAGAAGTAACACGTACAAATTGTGGCTTAGTATTCATCTCAACAATATTTGCACAACCCGTTAAGCCCATTGCTGAACGAATGCCACCGAGTTGTTGGTGAATGATGTTCTCGATTGGACCTTTGTAAGCTACACGCCCCTCGATGCCTTCTGGAACCAGCTTTTCTTTGTTGTCGTCTTTTTGGAAATAACGGTCTGAAGAACCATGGCTTTGGTCCATAGCACCTAAACTACCCATGCCTCGATACGACTTGTAGTAACGACCTTGATAAAGCTCAACTTCACCAGGTGCTTCTTCTGTACCCGCTAACATAGAGCCAACCATTACACAGCTTGCACCAGCAACTAGTGCTTTAGAAATGTCACCAGAGAAGCGAATACCACCATCGGCAATCACTGGAATGTCTTTACCAGCAACCGCTTCAACAGCATCGGCAATCGCAGTAATTTGCGGTACACCACAACCAGTAACGATACGAGTAGTACAAATTGAACCTGGACCGATACCCACTTTAACCGCGTTTACCCCCGCTTCAACAAGCGCTTTTGCGCCTTCTCCTGTTGCAACGTTACCGCCAACAATATCTAAATCTGGGAAGTTTTGGCGCGCCCACTTAACGCGGTCTAGTACGCCTTGTGAGTGACCGTGTGAAGTATCAATAAGTAATACATCAACGCCCGCTTCAACGAGTGCTTGGATGCGCTCATCAGTACCTGGACCAACGCCAACCGCTGCACCAACCCGTAAACGACCTAATGAGTCTTTACATGCATTTGGCTTGCTGTCTGCTTTTTGGAAATCTTTAACCGTGATCATGCCTTTTAGACGGAATGCATCGTCAACAACAAGGATTTTTTCGATACGGTGTTTATGCATTAGCTCCATAACTTCGCTACGTTCCGCTGATTCGTGAATCGTAACTAGCTTGTCTTTTGGTGTCATTACCGAGCTAACTTTTGCTTTTAAATTTGTTTCGAAGCGCAAATCACGACCTGTGACAATGCCTTCTAAGTTGTTGTTTGAATCAACAACAGGGAAACCCGAAAAGCCGTGTTCATCCGCTAGCTGCATAACTTCTGCAAGGCTTATTTCAGATGTGACGGTGACTGGGTCAGATACGACACCACTTTCGAATTTTTTAACGCGGCGCACTTCGTTTGCTTGCGCCTGAATCGACATATTCTTGTGAATAAAACCGAGACCACCTTCTTGTGCTAAGGCAATGGCTAAGCGACTCTCTGTTACTGTGTCCATAGCAGAAGAGACCATAGGTATATTTAACTCGATATTTTGAGTTAAGCGCGTCTTTAAATTGGCTTCGTGAGGAAGTACGGTGGAGTGTCCTGGAACTAATAATACGTCGTCAAACGTGAGGGCTTCTTTGGCTATCCGCAACATGGCAATTTTTACCTTACTAAAAAGTAGATGGGTTGATGTTGCGGTGGCATTTTAGTTGAAATGATGTCTCAGGTAAACAAACATTTTCATTTTTTGAACAATTACTATTTAATCAGGGCTTGTCCCTAGCCCTTTTTGAGCGTGCGATTGCGCAATCTCAGCGTTGGCGTTAGACTCTGACTTAAGCACGTAAAAAGAGAGATGAGCTTTGTTTCAGTCAACCCCACCGCCTTCTTCACACCTAGAGCACGAACAAACGGATGCTACTCAGGGTAATCAACCCAAAATTTTTCAAGTATCCGAGCTAAATCAAAAAGTTCGAATGATGCTGGAGGGAGAGTTCTTAAATATTTGGATCAGCGGTGAAATCTCTAATTTTGTTCGGGCTAGCAGCGGTCATTGGTATTTCTCATTAAAAGATCAAAAAGCACAAATTAAAGGCGCGATGTTTAAAGGTAACAACCGTCAAGTCAGTGCACCTATCGACAACGGCAGTCAGGTATTGGTTCGGGGCCGTTTGAGCTTGTACGAACCTCGTGGTGATTATCAGCTCATTGTTGAGTTTATGGAACCGGCTGGTGAAGGCTTACTAAAACAACAATTTGAACAGCTCAAACACCAATTAGGCCAAATGGGTCTTTTTGATCAAGACGTAAAACAAGCTATCCCCGTCGCCCCAAAACGCGTGGGTCTTGTCACCAGCGCGACAGGTGCGGCCGTTCACGATATTCTTACTGTTTTAAAACGTCGCTCGCCACAAACCGAAGTCATCATATATCCAACCATGGTTCAAGGTGAGCACGCACCTGGAAATATCATTTGGGCGATTAACACTGCTAATGTTCGGCAAGAAGTCGACGTGCTCATCGTGGGTCGCGGTGGTGGTTCTTTAGAAGATTTGTGGGCATTTAATGACGAAGGGTTAGCCCACACTATTTATAACTCCGGCATTCCTATTATCAGCGCTGTTGGTCACGAAGTTGACGTTTCTATCGCTGATTTTGTTGCCGATTTACGTGCACCGACACCTTCTGCCGCCGCAGAAATTGTTAGTAGTGATAACTCTGAGCGCTTGGCGCAATTACAACAACTACGTAATCGATTGATTCGTGCCTATGCCCACCAGCATCAGGCCAACAAAAACCAACACAACCAACTCAAACGTTCGTTAAGTTTGTTGCATCCGAGCAACCAACTTCGTATGGCCCGACAGCAAACTGAAGAATTAAATATCGCACTAAATCGCGCTATGACTTATCGACTCCAGAACGCTCAGCAGCGCCTTGATGTTGATACCGAGCGTTTATTGAGCCAGTCACCTAAACACCAGCTCAATTTGGCCAAGCAACAACTTAACCAAATTCAGGCTCAGCTACCTAAGTTGCTACAAAATAAGTTGTTTGAAGCACGGCGTCGTTTTGAGAAAAATACCGAAAAGCTCAATATTGTCAGCCCGCTTGCGACATTAACTAGAGGCTATGCAATTGCCACTACAGAAAAAGGCAATGTCATCACAGAAAGTACCGCTGTGAACCCTGACGATGTGATAAATATAAAGGTTGCCAAGGGCGAAATTAAAGCGGTTGTGTCGACTAACAACGACACTTAAAGTACCTGCACTTAATAAAAGATACTCAATAAAAAGACGCTTAACATAGGTATCGCAGCACAAAGAAGAGTAGTTATGCCCCAAGTGATTAAAATGATGTCAAAAAAACACTCAAATAACTCGTTGAGTTCTGTTAAGCGAGTTCTAAATGTCGTGGCCGCTGCGATACTCGGTTTTGTCTCGACCAATTCGCTTGCAATTGTTTCGGACACTAATTCTTATAATAACCCTGTTGATATTTCTGCTTTTTACTCTTATTCCGTCGACTCACAAGATGTTTTAGGTGAGTCAAGCGCATCGCAACTTGATAGCCATTACCATCAAGTTGGTTTGGACTTTTATTTCTCTGATTTGGCCAAGCAGCAAGCCTGGAGTTTTGGTTTGTCCTCTGGGCAGTCTGATTCCGACCAACAATGGTTGTCTGAGTCCGACGCATTAAACGCCGATGTTTCACTTGAGGATTGGTCTACTTATTTGAGTTTTCAATGGCAAGAATGGACGCTTTTGGGGTCTTTTCAAAAGAACGAATACCAAACCAGCTCAGGGCGGACTCGTTATTTTCCAAACCGCATGACCGACTATTTAAACGTAGAAGCTTTCCGGGCTATCGAATCAAATCAATCTACCTGGCAAATAGAACTCAGTCGCGGCTGGTATTTAGACAAAAAGGAATTCAATTGGTGGTTTAACATGGCGTTGGCTGTTGCTCACAATGACAGTGAAACACAAACCGATTACCGCCAAACGAATGTATTAAATAAAACCAATCGCCAACTGAACAACTTCATTCGCAATAACCCAGAGTTTACACCTGGTGTGATCCGCACTGATCAATTAGTACAGTCAGAGTCATTTTGGTCTCAAGATCTCAGTATCAGTCTAAGTTATTATTTTGATTTGGTTGGGAAGGATAGTTCTCTTGAGCCTTGGCTGAGTATCACTCATTATGACTCAGCGTCGGGTTCTGTTTCGTATGCGAGAAATTATCGAAATCGTCAGCTATTGCGCCGCCAAGTCCAACTAACAGAAGACAACCAACTCATTGCCGATTCTATCAGTCGATATTATGGGTTGGACTGGCAAATAGGACTAAATAAACAGTGGCAGTTAGGACTCAGCCTTTCCGACAGTCCAGAAGCATCCCTTAGCTGGCAGATCAGCACTCAGTTTTTATTTTAAACCGCAAAGATTAGTTGCCTTTACGGCGCTTCATTCGCTTTTTCAGGCGTTTTTTCTGCTCGGGTGATAGCTTCTGCCACTTGTTTCTCAACTTAGATTTTTGCTCTGGAGACAAGCTTTTAAAACGCTCGAACGCCGAACGCATTTTTTGTTTTTGAGCTGGCGGCAGCTGTTTAAATTGCTCAAACTTGTTACGTAACTGCTTGCGCTGTTCTGGTGTCGCTTGCTGCCAACGTCGCATCCGCTCTTGTAGTTCTGTGCGTTGTTGTGGCGATGCTTGTAGCCAACGGTTGGCCCCTTGCAACAATTGAGATCTTTGATTACTTGGCAATGTCGACCACTTCGACTCAAGTTTAGCCAACACTTGTTTTTGCGATTGAGACAATGCCGACCAAGCAAGTTCATCAGCCATCACTGAACTTGCTGATACACTTAGGATCAGAAGTAAAATACTCAATACAAACTTATATTTGGTCATCATCTTTTACCTTTTTGGCGCTTGGCTTTTGGCCGAAGCGGTATTACCTTTTACTTCACTTTTCGAGGGTGGCTCTTTGCCAATTTGATTGCCTGAGTCACTCTGTTTATTTTCATTTACTTTTTCAATTAAATCTGTGCTCGGCTGTGTCTTCGTTTTTAAAGAACGTTCTAGTTCTGTATTGACATCAACCGGGTGCAGCAAGTCACCATCGACGTCCTCAAGCTCAGCCAAAAACAATAAAAACGCTTCATCTAACGCAACAAGATCACCTTGGATTTTGCTGTCTTTTTTGGTGTCTGTTTCTTTCGTCGTTGTATCTTTGATTTTTGTATCTTTGTTTTTTATTTCTTTCGTTTTTATACCGGCTTTATCTTTAGCTTCACCAGTCGAGTATTCGTCACTAACAGACCTTGACTCACCAAAAGTGCTTGAACCCCCTGGTAGCAACAAGTTCGGAGCGTTACTAGCTAACGCATTGGCGGTACAAAAAGCCAATCCTACATTCACCGCAATTACTAACTTACCTGTTTTAGTTGTCATTAAGTATCCTGAACTTCTGGCTGCTCAGCTAACCATGCCGCAAACTCTAGGTCGGCCAACATTTCTGGGTCTTCACTTAGCTCTTGTTGAAGTAATACAACTCCAAGTATTGGCTCTTGAGTTCCCTCCTGCCCATTCAATCGTTCTTGCTGCTGCGTTTGATTATTAGCTAAAAATGGTTGCCCATTTTCCATTGACGAATTATTCACCTGAACCACAACAAAATATGCCGCAACGGCTATACCACTAATAGAAGCGAATGCACTGATTGGTCTTGTATTAAATAGGTCACCTAAGCCTTTGAATATTGCTTTAAACCCAAGAGCGTCTCGCTCAGATTTGTTTTTGTCCTCATGTTGACCCTCGCGCAAAGCTTGTTGTCGAATTGCCTTTAACCTAGCGCTCGTCGACTCAGGTAACGTCAAGCATTGGCGGTCAAGTTCACTAACGACCTGTTGAGTCAATTCTTGGTCATCGCTTAACTGCGCTTTTGAAGATTTATTATCCTTCATGCTCATTTCCTCGCTCGCCTTTTTAGCTCGCTTCATACTTGTTCTTCTTGTTTGACAAAAGTTCGCTCTGCTTCTTTTAGCTTTGTTAGCGCTCTACTCAGATGAGTTTTTACCGAGCCTTCTGAACAATTCATAATAGAAGCCGTCGTTTTAACGGATAACCCTTCCCAGTTTCTCAACAAAAAGCACTGCTGTTGTTTGATAGGAAGAGCCTCCAATACCGAAGTTAGTGCCTTTGCGACTTGCTCATGATCCAACTTTTGCTCTGGATTCAATTGCACATCAGCATGTTGCTCCGTCACTTCCAGTTGAGTTGCTTCATTGCCAAAAATATCGCTATTCACATCGTTGTCATACTGCGATGTAGGTTTACCAAACCAGCGTTTAAATAAACCTTGTCGATTCGCCCAGTTGTTTATTTCATTTTGCAAAATTCGATAAAACAAAGCTTTTAATTCATGCTCGTTTTTATCACTGTAATTTTTAACGAGTTTTAACATGGCGTTTTGAACAATATCAAAGGCATCATCTGGGTGTTTGGTTGCCATTACGGCCATTCGATACGCCTTTTTTTCGACTGACTGTAAAAATTCGTCCATTGCCCTCTCAAGATGATGAAGCCTGTTAAAATGAGCAGGCTTCACTATCTAGCGTATCGCTCGTTAGTTAACTTTAAAAATCACACTTGTTGCTGAGTAAGTGTTTGATTCTTCATCGTACTGACCCGATGCCAAAACACTTGTTAATACTGCACCGTTTTCTTGTTCAACCTTAAATTGTGCCAACAATTCAGTCAATGATTCAAAGTGTTGGTTTTCATTGCCAGCTTGATGCAACACAAAGTGACGAGTATGTTCTGCACTATTAAGCGTTAGTGTAGACACTTCCGGCATGACATTGTCAGTAAAGAATCTGAATTTCATTAACTGACGTCCAGTGCTCACATCTAGTGTAATCGCGTCATTGTTCTCACTAACCGTCACTTCCGCTCCCGCTTCTCCCCAATGACCTAAATACTTGACCTGACCGTCATCTAAACTATGTTTGGTCACGCTTAGAGCCAACATATCCGTCGTTTTATCTTCAGGGTTTAGGTAGCCATGCACACTGATCCAGTCACCGGTTGCGAGTGTGAGTACATCTAACTGGCTTACATCAAGGGTCACTTCATGAGTCATACCACGACCTAACACCCAACGGCGTATACGTTCTAACATCCCAATTGGTCGTTTATTAATACGGCGCGCTTCCATTGTCACCACACCAGTCTCCGAGACACTTGTCACTTGCCCGCGAAGTGAAGATGGTAAAAGTCGAACTACATCACCTTCAGTACTTGCATTAAACTCTAATGTTTCAGTTTCTCTATCGGTTTCTAATTGCCCCACAGCTTTGAGTTTTTGACCCGGCACTAAATAGTCTTGTGTAATGGCGCGACCATGCATAGTGATTAACTTGGTAGCGTCAGACACGGAAAAAAGCTCTTGTTTCAATATATTGATATGAGGTGCAGTATCATCAAGCGCGATGCCGCTGATTCGATATGAACTTACATTCTCTACTTCACTAGGCACTAGTACTTCAGTGATCATACCTTTTACGCCATCAAAGCCAGCCCAAGGTAAACTAGACCCAGACAGAACACGCTCGGCAACAAACTCAACTTCGCCAGTTTCACTCTCTTCAATAGTTTTTAGTTGACAAAAAACGACGACAGGCTCACTTCCAGATAAACTATCAAGTTGCTCAAGTGCGGCCGTAAAATCAGTATTGACACCATCCAATTCGAACAAGGTTTCGGTAGAAAGCTGGACGTCAAACTGACCAAATTGACCGTCACGTTCACGCATTGGTTTTAAATCTAGTGTTAAAGTTGCCGCTACATCACTTTGAGTAACGACCTCTTCGACCTGACCTCTCACTCTATGCTCACGATCTTCATCAAGTGAGGTATTTGCAATTACCACTGGCGCTACTTCAACAATTGCTGGCTCATAGGACAACACGGTATTTGTTGCCGACAAGTCCAAATCCAACGTTAGTAAGCTAAAGCGATTAGCAGTAACAATCAAAGGGGCATCGGCTTCTAGCTGAAGATCTACCTGATAGGTAGAAATGGCATTCCCATCAGCATCCTGAACCGCAGCTGAATAACTGTTGCCCAATTCGTCTTGAATGACAATATCGCTGTCACTGTAATCAAGAACTAAAGAAATACTTTCGTATCGACCAACCGGGACAGATAAAATACTGAATAACTCTGTGAGCTCCTGATAATTAACAAAATCGACGTCCGTCGCACCTGGCAAAATCTCAATTTGATCGCCATTTTGCTTAGTAAAGACCACCGAATTTATATCGACACTGTAAGACAAAAAGTCCTCTTCTGCGTCAGTGATAGCAAACATCACCTTGCCTTGGCTCGCGGCTTGGTCATCCGTATTGTCGTTATCTGAACCATCATTTTGCGCACTGTCATCTTGGCCAGTGTCATCCTGAGAATTGTCAGTTTGAGAATTATCTGTTTGTGCAACCGGCTCACTACCAACGGATACAGAGTCGCCGCCACAACCCGTCAATAATAAGCTCGAACCAAAAACACCGAGCCACAACAACGTGCTCGATGAAATTGAAGTTTTAAAAATGTGTGGTGTCATGTTCATCATCGTTTCCTTAATTTTTTAATAAACGAGACTCGTGCGCAGAATCTACTTATTAAAACCAACGACAATCGAATCGGTTGACACAATATCTAAAAAAATTTTGGTAAGAACTGAAAACATACCTCACAACTTCGTCAGCAAGGTTGAAGGTAAAAGGTTGAGTGAATGTTTACGAGGCTTACATGACAGATTACGCGAATTTTGAAGGATGAGTATCGGATAAGCATTTTTGAGGCTTGCCGGACAAGGATGTCCGGCCTAAGCATTACACGGATGTACTTGGCGGCCGAGATAAATGTTAACCGATGGTCATCCATGTAACATTTACGGCCGAGTTAAATGTTAACCGACAGTCATCCATGTAACACTTAGCAATTTAGAGTTTATCGACGTTGCGCCTGAATACTCAAACCTTCAGAAATCGACTTAAACGCATCAGCCGTCACAATCGGCAAATCAGGCAACATAGCCTTAATTTCACGCTGAACAATTGGCGACAAACTCATACCACCCGTGATAAATAAAATCTCAGGCGACTCAGAACTCTTATCCAAACACTCTTTGATCAAGTTTTTCACACGTCCCATCCACGCATTCATGGAGCGTTTAAGGTCGGCTTCAGTCAACTCAACTTGATAATCTGGCTCTACGTATTTCAGTGGCAATACAATGTGGTTCTTTTCAGACAACATTTCTTTGGCCATACGAGATGAATTCACCAAACGCGCTGATAACTTCTCTTCCTGAACCATCAACAAGCGTTCAATTAAATCTGGTTCGCGAGCAACAGACATCGTCTGTGCAATCTCAAGGCCCATTTCATCAGAGAAGAACTTGTTCAAGCGTGGAATGTCATCAACCGCCACCATGTCGTTGTAATACAACGGAGGAATTGGAATACCATTGGTCGTTTCTGTGCCTAACCCCATAGACGGAGCAATCGACTTAAGAATAAGATTCTTATCGCATTCCATACCACCAAGACGAGTACCCGTTACTGATAGTACATCTTGCTGACGGTCATAATCTTGTTGCTTTTGAGTACCAAGGCGAATCGCACAAATATCTGTCGTACCACCACCGATATCGACCACAAGTGCTACTTTTTCACTGTCCAGTTGCTGTTCGATACGGTATGCAGCTGCAATTGGCTCTTCCAAGAAATCAACGCTCTCAAATCCAGCCTGAGCGGCCGCTTTGCTCATAATGTCAATTGCTTGTTTGTTGCCTTGTTCACCACGTGTTCCGTGATATTTTACAGGTCGCCCAATTACTGCACCAGTGACCTTTTGGCCTAATTGCTTTTCAGCTGAATCTTTAAAAAACTGCAACTGTTTAGCAATCAAACCAACAAACGCAGTTTGTTGGCCTTCTAATAGGTTTGCACCTAGGAAGTTTTTCGGTGAATAAATCAAACGGCCTTTTTCAGGAGTTTTGAGGTATTGCTTGAAGCCTGCCTCACCAAATAAAAACGTGCCCGTTTCAACCATAGTGTGAAGCGGTAAGTCGTCAACAGATTGGTCTTTTTGAAGTTCGTTAATCGCACGACGCTGTAGCTTAGGAGTATTGTGATACTCACCGCGTAGCTGATCAATTTGAGTCAGATAGCGTTTTTGTTCGGTTGGTGTCGTCGCATCTTCATATTTGTCTTTGGCTTTATCAAGCTGTGCTTGAATAGACATTTTGATGCGTTCAACTTTTTGTTGAATTACTTCTACCGGTGGCAAAGGTAAATCATCTTCGTAATAAATAAACACAGATGAGCGAATCTTAAACGGCGTGCGCGACTCTTTATCTAGTTCAATATAATGATGTTCTTTACCGTCAAACCACACGACTTCTGAGTTTGATGTTCCGTAATCGATACCAACTGTAATCATGAAAAAACTGTCTCTTTTCTGACCCAATAAAAAAAATGAGGAAGCGATTCTATCCAAGTTAATTAAAAACACCAGCCGTTTTTCAAAATTTCGATGAGTCGCCGAAACACAAGGTTAAACCCCACCTCCTAAGTTGTGACTTTTATTGTATTTTTGTTATTCTTGAAGGTTACACTAGCGCATCAGTAAAAATGCAAAATAGAATAAATTCTGAGCGTGTAAACCAACATAACCTAGGGAACGTGGAATCATTATGACTACTCGTAATTTCAAACGTTTGTTAACTCTAGCGTTTGCTATCACTGTAAGTGCTACAGCGTCAGCAGATGCGGTTAAACAAACCAAAGGCGACTTTGAAGATAAGTTTCGCCAAATGGAAGAAATCCTTCCAACGCCAAACGTTTATCGTGCGGCAACGGGTGAGCCAGGTGAGAAATACTGGCAACAAAAAGTAGATTACAAAATTGACGTACGTTTAGACGAAGCCAAGCGCCGAATCGATGCGACTCAAGACATCACTTACAAAAACAACTCTCCTTACACGCTAAAATACCTTTGGCTTCAATTAGAGCAAAACAAATTTAAACCAGACTCAATCGCTGAAGCGGGTACTGCATTTGCAGGTATCGGTCGTCGCGGTCCAGCAACCTCTGCTGGTGATGCAAACAAACCTGCAAAATTGAGCCTAGGTGAATTACGTCGTCAACAGTTCCTTGAAGATAACGAGTTAGGTTATGACGTTTTACGCGTTAAAAACTCAAGTGGTAAAGCAATTAAGTCGACAGTAGTCGGTACTAACTTACGCGTAGACTTAGAGCGTCCACTTAAGCCAGGTAAAACGGTAGAGTTCACTATCGACTTTGGCTTCAATATTGTTGAAGAAGATGCGGTTTCAGCACGTGCCGGTTATGAGCACTTCCCTGATGATGCGCGTGAAGGCGGCAACGACATCTTCTTATTTGCACAATGGTTCCCTCGTTTACACGCATTCAGTGACTACGAAGGTTGGCACAATAAGGAATTTATCGGTCGCGGTGAATTCGCTTTAGAATTTGGTGACTACGAAGTAGAAATGACGGTTCCTGCGGACCACATCGTTTCTTCAACAGGTGTTCTTGATAACCCTAAAGACGTGCTTACTCGTGAACAACGCAAGCGTTTAGAAAAAGCCAAAACGGCGAAGCGCCCTGTATTTGTTGTAACGGCTGAAGAAGCACTAGAAAACGAAAAAGAAGGCACAGACAAACTTAAAACATGGCGTTTTGAAGCTGAAAACGTACGTGACTTTGCTTGGGCGACTTCTCGTAAGTTCATGTGGGACGCAAAAGGTTTTGACCAAGGTGGCGCTGACCAACCATTCGTAATGGCGATGTCATTCTATCCGAAAGAAGGTGGTGACCTATGGAAGAAGTACTCGACTGAAGCCGTTATCCACACGATGGAAGTTTACAACCGCTTTGCGTTTGATTACCCATACCCAACAGCTCAGTCTGTTAACGGCCCGGTGGGCGGTATGGAATACCCGATGATTACCTTTAACGGTCCGCGTACTAAGTTACAAGACGACGGCACGCGTACTTACACTCAAGCTGAAAAACGCTTCTTAATCGGTGTTGTTATCCACGAAATTGGTCACATCTACTTCCCAATGATCGTTAACTCAGATGAGCGTCAATGGACTTGGATGGACGAAGGCCTAAACAGCTTCCTAGATGCAGTTGCGTGTCGTGAGTGGGATCCAAACATGCCTTGGGGTGTTGAGCCTCGTTACATCACTAACTACATGAAGAGTGATGTTCAGGTTCCAATCATGACTCAGTCTGATAGTGTTTTACGTTTAGGCCCTAATGCTTACGCAAAACCTGCGGCAGCCTTAAACATTCTTCGTGAAGTGGTTATGGGTCGTGAGTTATTTGACTTCGCATTCCGTGAGTTCTCACAACGTTGGAAGTTCAAGCGCCCTACTCCTTCAGACTTTTTCCGTACAATGGAAGAAGCGTCAGGTGTTGACCTAGACTGGTTCTGGAGAGGTTGGTTCTACACAACTGATCACGTTGATATCTCTGTTGATGCAGTTTACAAGCTTCGTATGGATACCAAAAACCCAGATATCGATATGGGCCGTTTACGTGACATCGAGATGGAAAAACCACAGCCATTATTCGTTAAACGCAACGAAGAAGCAGGCATGAAAACTTGGGTTGAGAAAAACCCAGACATCCGAGATTTCTATGACGAAAACGACCGTTTCACTGTGACGAATAAAGAACGTAACGCATACAACAGTTTCTTAAAAGGCCTTAAGCCTTGGGAAAAACGTGTATTTGAGCGAGCAGTTAAAGAAGACAAGAACTACTACGTTATCGAGTTTAACAACTTAGGTGGTCTAGTAATGCCTATCTTGCTTCAACTTCAATATGCTGACGGCACAATTGAAGATCAGTACATTCCTGCTGAAATCTGGCGTCGTACTCCTAAGCACGTTAAGAAGCTAGTTGTCACTGAAAAAGACAAAGAGTTAGTAAGTGTTGTGGTTGACCCTCACTGGGAAACAGCTGACGTAGATAATGAAAACAACATCTACCCACGTCGTATCATCCCTTCACGCGTAGAAGCTTATAAGCGCAAGCGTGGTGCAAAAGGTGTGTACCGTGACATCATGCAAGACATCAAGACGGAATTAAAAGAAGATAAAGAAGAAGACAAAAAAGACGAAAAAAAGTCTAGTGAGTCGGAAGCTTAACTTTTAAACCGTAACAACCATTTCGAATTAGAATTGGTTAATAGAAATGCCCGGTACTTACCGGGCATTTTTGTATCGAGTGAATTAAAAATTAGGTAGACTCTTAGCCCTACCTTTTAGTTAACCCAAATCGGAGTAAAAGCGTGTTCAAAAGGTTTGTAATTATGGCCCTAGTTGCCATTTTGTCAGTTAGTTTTAGTGCCTCAGCACATAAGATGAAAAGTGCCTTCACCATTGTTTTATTCAATGACAGAACCGGCTATATAGAAGTAATGCACCGCTTTGTCTTGCACGATGCAGAAGAAGCAGCATGGAACTTATTTGATGCAAAAGCAGATATCATAGCCGACGAAACAACCCAAGCTAGATTTGCAGCATACGTAGAAAAGCAATTTGAATTAAAAGATCAATCGGGTAAAACCTTGCCACTTGAGATGGTTGGTTTTCAAAACGATGAAGGTCACTTTTGGGTGTATCAAGAAGTAAAGATCCCTGAGGAATTAAAACGTTTGCGTGTTCGTCATGACGCCTTACGTGAGATTTGGACGGAACAATTTAATATTGTGAACATCGATGGGATTGGCGCAACAACGAGTTTACATTTCAGTGACTCTGATACGTGGCGAAGTGTAGAGATAAATAGATAATAACGTTGAGAGATCAAATGCTAAATAGTGAGTGTATTTAGCATATCTTGCTTTGTTAGTAGACTCTGTTAGCAGGCTTTTATCGCGAACGCTTTAACTTACTAAAGCAGTGACCTGTTGCTTTAAAGACTTTCTATTTATTAGATGAGAACTAATAACCAAGCCACTACCAATGACAGTAAAGAAGGTCTCTGCATCGTGACCGGCTAATACACCAACAACAAGTGTGACAACACCGGCTAGAGCCAAATAACCTGGTAATGGGTTGCGGTGTGATAGGTATGCCTTAGGGATACTAAAACTCAAGATTGCCACGATAGGAGCTATCAAAACGACGTGTAACCAATCAGAATGAAATGACTCTAGTAATTCACCTAAACCAAAGCTCGCACTAAAAGACAACAGTAAAATAGGTAACGAGCAATGCAATACACACAGTATTGAAAGCCAAGCGCCTAGTATGTCTCTCATCGTTATTCACTCACTTTGGTTAATCGGATAAGTGATATAATATAACATCCCAAAAAAAAGACCAAGTTGAAATAGTTAATTTCAGCTCGGTCTTTTCCTTTTATTTGAAAAGCGTTTGTTTATTCAACAAATTTAGTTCTATGGCTGTTTCTTTTCAGTATTACCTGAGCCATACGTCAAACTAACCTTCTGCGCTTTGTTCTTTTGAAGACAACATAGCGTTAAGTTTTTCACCACCTTTGATTCCAAAGTCCAGGGTTCTGATTGGGAATGGAATCAGGATATCGTTTTCCGCTAACGTCTTATTAATACTAACAACAAGCTCATGACGAGCCTGCATAAAGCCAACCTGGCCCGGATAATTAATCCATGCCCAAACCAATAGGTTGATAGAACTATCACCAAAACTCTCTGCATAAACCGCCGTTTCATCTTTCTTCACAACAAAATCTAGCTTATTGATAGCCTCGACTAAAACATCGGTGGCCTTCTCAATATCATCTGCATAGCTAATTCCTACGGGTACCTCGACACGACGTTCACCTGTTGTAGAGTAGTTTTTAAGAGTGTTTCTAAATAAGGTTTTGTTCGGGACAACATTGAGCTGCCCATAAAAGTTCTCAACTAATGTGTTTCTCAAGTTAATCGATTTAACCGTGCCAAAAACATCATCAGCTTCAATCACATCGCCAATTTGGAAAGGCTTACGAATACCCATTGCAATACCTGCAATCAGGTTCTCTGTCATGTCTTGGAAGGCAAAACCAATTGCTAAACCAACAATACCAGCACCAGCTAACAGTGATTTAACCGTCCCCGACAAGCCTATGAAATCAAGGGCGACAAATATACCTATTGTCATTACGATAATTTTGAAAATAGCCGCCAGTAAATCTGCTATTTGACGAGACTCTAGTGTTTTATGAAGGACCTTACGCAGGGCTGAGCTCATTATGCGAGAAAGTAATGAGAACGCGAACACTATAAAAAGGGCAACAACAAAGTTGGGTAAATGTTTTACGGTAACATCTAACCACGTCATCAACTTTTCTTCGATTAGTTGGTAGTAATGAGTGAGATCTTTTATATCCACGATAACTCCTTTCTTTAATCTTTTTCAGAAACGACTCAAACGTAGTCGCAATCTTCATGCCGATTTAAGCCTGCTCCACAAAACAGGCTTAAACTGCTTTAAATAAAGACTTTAATAAGAATGTGTTGTTAACATCGCCGTGCGCCACTCATTGACCTATAGATTTATAGGTAATATATGCGCACTGGGTTTGAAAGATTTTCAAAGAGTAAACACCCTTGCTAGCCTTGATAATTAAGTGGCTTTCTACACTTTAAACTCAGCCAACAGTTTATTCATTTTATCTACCATATCATTGAGCTCCTTGGTTGCCTGACGGGCTTGTTCAGTGCTTTGTGAACTACGCGTGCAGGACTCCGAAACTTCGCTAATATCATGAGATATCGACTCAGACACTGTACTCTGCTCGTTTGCAGCGCGGGAAACTTCCTCATTAAACTGGTTAATTTGATGCATGGCGTTTAAAACATTTTGGAATGCCAAATTAGCTTTTTCGGTATATGAGACATTCTCTTCTGCTTCAATTCGGTTTTGATGCATAAGACCCGTCGCTTGCTGACTTTGTTTTTGCAGCTTCTCAATCATCGTATTTATTTCTTCAGTCGACTGTTGCGTTCGACTCGCCAATGAACGGACTTCATCTGCAACCACGGCAAAACCTCGACCTTGTTCACCTGCTCTCGCTGCTTCAATAGCCGCGTTTAGAGCTAACAGATTAGTTTGTTCGGCGATATTTCGAATGACATCTAACACGGTTGAAATTGACTCACTGTCTTTGGCTAACTCATCGATAACCGCTTCAGAACTCGCAATACTTGCTGACTGCCGAGTAATTCGCTCTGTCGTATCACTTAAGGTATCCGAGCCCTCTTTGGCCTCTACATATAACCCAGACGATAACTCAGAAGCATTATCTGTATTGTCTGCCACCATTTTGGCTGTCGCTCTGAATTCTTCAACAGCTGACGCTAATAGGTCGGCTTTTTGATGTTGAGTCACCTGTTCGCCACTTAAGCTCGTTGAAAGCTGGGTCAATTCGCTGACAGATTCTAATATTTGTGTACTTTGAACTTTTACGGACTTGATGGTTTGTTGAAGTTTGTCGAGTAAAAGATTAAATGCAGTGGCCATCTGCCCTATTTCATCTTTACGACTGTCATCGATACGACGTGTTAAATCCCCGTCGCCCTGAGTTAGCTCATTAATTGCTTTGGTTTGTTGAGCAATCGGGCGCAGAACAATCTTGTTCAATAGAAAATAAATCATCACTCCAAAAGCGAGCATGGTGAATAGTAATTTTAAAAAGCCCACGAGTACAGAGCTTGCTATCGCACCACTAATATCACTTTGTTTGGCGCCCACTACTATTTGGTAACCCCAGCGCTGATATTGATAAAACTTGACCTGCCACCCCTCACTTTTATTATTCTTACTTTGTTGAATGATGCGCTCTACTTCTTTTTTATTTAGATGGTCTGAGTGTTGCCTTACCACCCCCTTGCCGTCTAACAACGCAACAAAACCTTCATCCAAGATCCGCATCTTTTTAACTTCTTCATTTAATGTCTCTAGTGCGGCTTTATAGCCGACATACCAAATGCCAATGACCTCGTTGTTACGATCAAAAATAGGGTCATAAGCGGTGAGATAAGAGTTTCCTAAAATGTCGACTTGGCCGAAATAGGGCTTTTTGTTTTGAATGGCTTTCATCGCCTTTCCTGTTGGAGATAACTTGGTGCCGATGGCACGTTTGTCATTTTTCATGACATTGGTAGAGATTCGAATAAAGTCATCACCTTGGCGAGAAAAGATTGTTGCCGTACCACCCATTAAATCAGTAACGGTATCGACTAGCTGAAAATTATTGGCGACGGGTTCGTCACCTAAGAAAAGCTGATTGGCAGGCTGAGAATTTACTGCGACACGCCCACCTAACCTTGGGGCTCCGATTTCTTGCGCATTACTTTTTAGAATTTTTAAGCTGCTTTGAACTCTCTCAGAAAACACCTCATCGGTGACATTTAAAATGGCCTCAATTTTCTTTAGCGCTAATGATTTTTGATGCTCCACCATCTTATAAACATTTTTATTGGTGTCTATCCATGTAATACCAATACGCAGCAGTGAAAAAACGACAATGAAACCAGCCAGCGCTAAAAAGAATTTCTTTTGTATAGACATGAGAGCTCCAGTAACCAAAACCTAAAACAAGTAACGACTTAAAAAGTATAGACTCATTTATAAAGTTATCTGGTTTCACTGAAGGATTATTAATTTGCTAGGGCGTTGAACTTAGAAAACCTTTCTCTTCAATAACTCTATTTAACTACGTTTGGATAAGAGGATAGTTAGGCTCTCCCCATAGCGTGTTTTTGTTGTTCAACATAATTAAGATTGTTGCAGGTACCATTCTTTTCATAAACGCCACCGCATCTCGAATTTGACTGCGGTTTGCTTGCCCCTGCCAAGTCGCGCCACCATGAACCAGTTGGTTTCTGAGAGTATACAAACGCTGCAAAATGATACTCAATAAAACGTCTGTCTGCTCATTTGCTAATGCAGAGTTTGCTCGCTTTTTAGCTGCAACAAACTTGTCAATCCACTGGCGCTCACTGATATGGCCATTTTGATGATCCCAAAACGGCTGAAATACAAATTGATTGTCTAACAACAAACGAATACTCGACGAATACTCGTTCCAAGTCAGCTTGTACAACATGCCATCTTTGTCCAAATCGAGAAGTTTGGATACGAAGCCACCAAAAGTCACTGTTTCAGCCGTTCTTGGTGCGTCAATATCTTTGGCGTACGCTGCATTAAATGCAATCCAGAGGAAAATAAACTGACTGTCCTCATCATCGTCACACAATTCAGACTTAGCTAACCAGCTTAATGCACGATGGACGCGCAATGACAAACTTTGGGTGAACTGCTCTCGACGCTCACGGTGAATTGACTTGAGACTTTGATAAGTAAGATGTGGTGTCCCTGTTGGTAATTCCAAGTTCATACTTCCTTCCCTGAAGTTTCAGCAATTGAATAAAACCACAGTAACAGAGATTATTCGATTGTTAAACAGCCACTTAACATCCAGATCAATTTGAAAGTAATATCAGAGTTGGCTTGTCACACGCTTACCAACTCCGATTTAACCTTTGTATCTTGAGTCTATGATAGTTTAGCCTTTAGTCCCGCCATCAGGCTGTAGTTTATGGGTACCAAAATCAAAGTAATAAACGTCGCAAATAAAATACCAAAACCAAGTGACACGGCCATTGGTATCAAAAATTGAGCCTGTGTCGACTTTTCAAATAACAGTGGTATCAGGCCAATGAAAGTCGTCAAACTGGTTAACATTACGGGCCTGAATCGAGCGCTGCCTGCGGTTAAAACCGCTTCTTTGATATCAAAACCTGACGCTCGACGCTTATTGATATAGTCGACCAAAACCAGTGAATCATTGACTACCACACCTATTAAGGCGAGCATTCCTAACAAACTCATAATGGTCAGCTCCATCCCCATGATCCAGTGCCCTGCAACAGCACCAATCATTCCAAATGGGATGATACTCATCACGATCAAAGGCTGACTGTAGGACTTGAATGGAATCGCTAACAGAGCGTAAATCACAAAGAATACAAACAACAGTGACCAACCAAGACTGCCAAAAGACTCTGCCTGTTCTTTAGCTTCTCCTTCAAGAGAATGACTCACACCAGGGTACTGTTCGATAAGTTCATCAAGGTACGCTTTCAGGTCCGCTTGGAGAACGGTCATATTAACGTTTTCTTTTTCGACGTCTGCGGTCACATTGACGGTTCTATAACGATCAATTCGATATATCGCAGAAGGACTTTGACCTGGTGTTAGTGTCGCCACATGAGAAAGCGGCACAGTTCCACCTGCAGGTGTCGGAATTAACAAGCTTTGTAACTCTGCAATTGACTCACGTTCTTCAAGAGGAAGTCTAACCATTACTCGGACGTCATCACGGCCACGCTGAATTCGCTGTACCTGTGAGCCAAAAAAGGCAGTTCGAACCTGACTTGCAACGTCACTTCGAGTGAGTCCCAAAGCAATACCCTGCTGAGTTAACTCGATTTGTAGTTCTTGTTTACCATCCGATAATGAATCTGCGATATCGAAGACCGTTGGATAAGTGGCTAAGCGCTGTTTAACTTGCTCAGCCACTTCTTTTAAAGTCTCTAATGACGTTGCCGAAAGTTGTACATCAATTGGGTCCGACGTACGACCAATTTCAGCTCTAAATGTCACACTTTCGGCTCCAGGAATCGCTCCTATTTTTTGTCGCCACTCTCTGGCCAATTGATTAGCTGTTATTGTCGAGGTTCGCTGCTCTGGCGGAATGATTTCAAATCGAACACCACCGGCATTTGACGCACCACCTCGATTCCCCGTTGTTGCCAGAATATTGATAATGACACTTTTCCCGGTGTCTTCATCTACGTATTTTTCTTGCAGCTCTCGAGCTTTATCTGCCATTTTGATGACGTATTTGTTTGTCACTTCGAATGGTGTACCTGCTGGCATCGAGATATTCACTCGCACGGTTTCACTTGGGATGCGAGGGAAAAAGATAAACTTGGTCCAGCCACTCATAATCAGGGCCAAAATAATCACAAACACAGAAACAAACATACTAACTGTCGTAAATCGGTTGCGTAACGCTAACTTTAGGACTGGCTGATAGTACTTCATGATGGCATGTTCAAAGCCATCAGCAAACTTGTGTTGTAATGCTTCGAGTTTACCCACTTCACCTTTTTGATGACGTAATTTGATGTGTTTTAGGTGCGAAGGTAAAACAAACTTCGACTCGACCAAAGACATCAACAAGATTGGAATAACGATAACCGGGATTTGAGCGAATAACGCCCCTCTATTCCCTTCGATGAACGCCAACGGTAAAAACGCCGCCACCGTAGTTAAAATACCAAAAGTAACTGGGGTTGCGACTTCTTGAGTGCCTTTGATAACCGCCTCTTCACTCGAGTCTGCGTCTTTTAGATGGGTATAGATATTTTCGCCCGTCACAATCGCATCATCAACGACAATACCTAATACTAAGATAAAGCCAAACAAACTCATCACGTTTAGCGAAATCCCAAACCACGGCATCACAATAAATGCGCCCATAAAGGACACAGGAATACCAATAAATACCCAAAATGCGATCGCAGGACGCAAGAAAAGAGTCAGTAAAAGTAGCACCAAAAAGCCACCTTGCAGTGCGCTTGTGGTTAAGGTCGAAATACGATTTTTAACGATTTGAGAGTCGTCATCCCAATACGATAACTCGTAACCATTTGGTAACGAAAGCTGTTTATCTTCAATGTATTGTTTGACTTGCTCAGCCACTTCAATCGCACTTTGGTCACCGATTCGATAAACATCCAAAAATGCCGCTTGATTGCCATTAAAACGAGTCCGCACTGGCGTTTCTTCAAACCCATCAATGACCGTTGCAACATCGGATAAACGAATGATTGTCCCGTCAGGGTTCGTTTTTATCGCAATATTGGCAAATTCATTTTGACGATAAGCCTGCCCTTTTGAGCGCAATAATATGTCGCCACCTCGAGTTTTTAACGTGCCCGCTGAAATATCTAAACTCGAGTTACTAATCGCACGCGACACTTGAGCTAAAGTAAGGTCGTATTGACGCAACTTGTCAGTCGACATTTCAATCGCAATTTCGTAATCCCTAACGCCACTGAGCTCGATTTGAGTTACGCCAGGTAATTTGAGTATTTCATCTCGAACTTGCTCTGCAAATTCTCTTAATTCTTTTTCACCATAAATACTCGATAACGCAACCGCGATGACTTCACGTTTGCGTTGTGCTAGAGCGATAACCGGCTTTTCAGCGTCGGCAGGAAAGGTATTAATCGCATCGACACGACTCTTAATATCGTTGAGCATATCGCGAGGGTCGTAGCCATTATCTACCTCAATGGAGACTGACGCCGAACCTTCAGAAGAGCGACTGGTGATTTTTTTAATTCCTTCTAAATCTTGTACCGCCTCTTCAACTCGAATCGCAATACCTTGTTCGGTATCTTCTGGTGTCGCCCCTCGCAGAGTTACGCTTACGGTAATTCGGTCAGACTCTATGGAAGGAAAGACTTCAAATGGAATTTGATTAAACAGGTTAAACAAACCTGCAATCAAAATCGTAAACATTAATAAGTTGGCAGCGACGCCGTTCCTAGCAAACCATGCGATCATGAGCGAGCTCCTGCATTTTCAGGTTTCTGGCGCTTTGCCCGTTTGCCTTTACCTGGTCCGGCTTGGGCTTGACGCTCACCTTTTGAATGACGTGAGTTTTCTTGTCCTAATATTGAAACAGGCGTACCC